>CAYWBV010000047.1:12824-18252 GCA_964455785.1 uncultured Maribellus sp. | reverse complement strand
TCATTTTTTCCATAATAACTCTTCTTTTTTTGTCAAGCTATTTTAGAAGAAGACAGTAGAAACCGGCGAAGCTTCCGGAAGAAATGACCGTTTGTATTTGTGGAAAGGTCAGAAAGATTCGGGGAAATAAAATTCGGATCGCGCAAAAGTTTCGTAACATAATCCGTAAATTGTATACCTATAATGATGTTTTTGAATGATACTTTTTACAATAACGAATATTCTATCCATATGACACGAAAAATTTCACGCCTCCTGTACACCCTGATCCTGGCGTTCCTGCCGGGTTTGTTGTTTGCAGTAAATACTTCCGATACGCGGATGATGCACCAGCCGGCACTAAGTTCCACACAAATCGCCTTTATCTATGCCAACGATTTGTGGGCGGCCGGTTCTGATGGCTCCAACCCGCGGCGTCTGACCTCGGATGCCGGAATTGAATCGAGTCCGTTTTTTTCGCCTGATGGCAACCTGATTGCTTTTAGCGCAGAATACGACGGCAACACCGATGTATATCTTGTGCCCGCTGAGGGCGGAATTCCGCAGCGGTTAACCTGGCACCCCTCGGCCGATATCGTTCGCGGGTTTACCCCCGACGGGAAGGCCGTTTTGTTTGCCTCGTCGCGTGAGGATTTTTCCAACCGTTATTCGCAGCTTTTTACCATCGGGCTCTCCGGGGGTTTCCCCGCCCGGCTGGTCATTCCGAATGCCAATCAGGCGGCTTATTCACCCGACGGAACCCAGATGGCCTACACTCCAATCGCGCCACGTTTTCAGCAGTGGAAAAATTACCGCGGCGGAACTGCCTCCAACATCTGGATATTTAATTTCGGCGACTACGAAACCGTAAAAGTCCCGCAGCCCGAAACCCGCTGCAACGACTGGAACCCCATGTGGATTGGAAATACCGTCTTTTTCCTTTCCGACCGTAACGGCGAGTTTAATCTTTTTTCGTATAACCCGGCCACAAAAGCGGTATCACAACTTACACAATTCAACGACTTTCCGATAAATTCAGCTAATACGTTCGGGAAAAACATCATTTTCGAACAGGCCGGGAAACTCCATCTGCTGGATACCGGCAACGGAAAACATACGCCGTTGCAAATCGGTATCGCCGCCGAACTTACCGAACTTAGGCCGCGGTATACAAAAGGTGCGCAGAATATCCGCAGCGCCCACATTTCGCCCACCGGCGCCCGCGCCGTATTCGGGTTCAGGGGCGAAATTGTTACCGTACCGGCGGAAAAAGGCGACCCCCGGAACCTGACGGAAACCACCGGCGCCCATGAAAAATACCCGGCCTGGTCACCCGACGGAAAATCGATTGCCTTCTTTACCGATAAAAACGGAGAATATCAGCTCGACATCCTGCCCCAGGACGGGAAAGGCGAAACCCGGAGCTTTTCGCTGAACGGAACTGGCTTTTATGCTTTCCCGGAGTGGTCGCCGAACAGCAAATACATTACCTTTTGTGATAACGGCCGCAATTTTTATATCCTGGAGGTGGGCACCGGAATCACCAAAAAAATAGATGCCGACGAAATGTACGTTCCCGGGGCCTTCCGCAACATTTTTGGACACTGGTCGGCCGATTCGCGATGGATTGCCTACACCAAAGTTACCGCAACCCATTTCAAACAGATTTATATTTATTCGGTCGAGCAGGGAAAATCCTATCCGGTAACCGACGGACTGAGCGATACCGACAGCCCGGTGTTTGATCCCGAAGGGAAATATCTTTTCTTTTTTGCCTCCACCGATGCAGGCCCGGTTATCAACTGGTTCGACCAGTCGAACCAGGACATGCGGATGACCAGTTCGGTTTACCTGGCAACACTTCGCCCCGATATCCCGAATCCGTTTGCCCGCGAAAGTGACGAGGAAACTGTAAAACCGGAAGAAAAGGAAGAAGAAGTCAAAAAAGAAAAACCGGAAAAAGAAGGTAAAACAAAATCGCCGGACAAACCGGAGGAAACCGTAAAACCTGTTTCCATCGTGTTTGAAGGGTTGGAAAACCGTATCGTAAATGTGCCGCTGAAAGCCGGAAATTATTCTCAACTGGGAATGGTAAAGGCAGATGAATTTTTCTATGTCTCATCCGACGAAAATACAAGGACATCCCAACTTTTCAAATACGATATCAAAGAACGGAAAGAAAGTGAAGTGATGGAACTCGACGGTTACGGCTTTTCGGCTGATGGCAAAAAAATGTTGTACCGCAAAGGCGGAACCTGGGGAATTACCGAAGCAGGCAAAAAACCCGAAGCGGGCAAAGGAACTCTGAATGTGGCAGCCATCGAAGTTAAAATTGACCCGGTAACCGAATGGAAGCAGATATTTGATGAAGTCTGGCGAATCAACCGGGATTATTTTTACGACCCAGGAATGCACGGCGCCAACTGGCCGGCTATCAAAGAAAAATACGCCGTTTTTCTACCCGATGTACCCAGCCGTAACGACCTGAACAGGTTGTTAATGTGGATGTGCAGCGAAATTTCGGTAGGACATCACCGTGTGGCCGGCGGCGACCAGCGTTTTACTGCCGAACGGGTGGAAGGCGGGTTACTGGGCGCCGACTACGAAATTGCCGGGAACCGATACCGTTTCAAAAAAATTTATGGCGGACTGAACTGGAATCCCGGACTTCGTTCACCGCTTACCGAACCGGGAATCAACGCCAAAGCAGGCGAATATCTGCTGGCAGTCAATGGCAAAGAGGTTACTGCCGACCAGAACCTGTACAGTTTTTTTGAAAAAACCGCCGGTAAAATTGTCGAAATCACCATCGGGCCCAATGCGGATGGTTCGGGTTCCAGAGAAGTAAAGGTGGAACCCATTGCAAATGAATCGGCACTTCGCAACCGTGACTGGGTGGAAGGGAACCTCCGCAAAGTACACCAGGCTACCAACGGCAGGGTGGCTTATGTGTATGTACCCAATACCTCCACGCAGGGACACGAATATTTCAAACGTTATTTTTTCCCGCAGGCGAACAAAGAGGCTATTATTGTGGACGAACGGTTTAACGGCGGAGGTTCAATTGCCGACTATTACATTGACTTGCTGACCCGCCCGTATCAGTCGCACTGGAGTATGAGATACGGAATCGATTTAAAAACGCCCAGCGCATCGATACAGGGGCCGAAAGTGATGATCATCGACGAAACGGCTGGCTCCGGCGGCGATATGCTCCCCTGGATGTTTCGCAAATTTGAGGTAGGCACCTTGGTGGGAAAACCCACCTGGGGCGGACTCGTAGGGATACTGGGATTTCCGGAACTGATGGATGGAGGTGGGGTAACAGCGCCCAACCTGGCCATCTGGACCAAAGACGGCTTTATCGTGGAGAATGTAGGTGTTTCGCCGGATATTGAAGTGGAGATGTGGCCTGCAGAAGTTATCAAAGGAAGAGACCTGCAGTTGGAGAAAGCCATAGAAGTAGCGCTGGAACAACTGAAAAACAATCCGCCGGAGAAACCAGTACGGCCTGCATATCCGGTAAGGGTGAGAAAGGAATAGTGATCAGAAAAAAGATAAAAACAAAAACACAAAGGATGAAATAAGAGAAAAGCACTTCTTATTTCATCCTTGTAGTTTCCCGAAAGCCAAAGCGATAGCTTGCACCAACGGAAAACTGGAATTGCGTTTGATTGTCGTCCAGCTTGGGCGATTTTCCCCACAACAGCATAGGTTCCAGGGTTATCCTGTTCTCAATCGGAAAAGAACCGGAAAGAAAGGTAATATCGTTGGTATTAAACCCGATGCGCAAAAGCGCCCCGTTGTTCTTACCTAATCCCGTTCCGATGGCAAACTGCTGACGAAATCCGGGAAGGGCCGAAGGAAAATAGTCGGCAAACCGGTATTCGGCAAATATCCATTTACGGACACCCAAACGCGTATAAAATTGCGGATAAACATTGACGTTCCCGATGCCGGTTGTCGGAACCCCTGCGCCGTCCCGGGTCAGGTTTTCGGTAACATACGTGAGGTTGCCCATGTGCAGGCCTCCTCCAAAACCTACCCATTTGGTTTCATAACCGGCATAGGGCGTAATCCCAAACAGGGTGTTATTTTTTTCAAAGTTATCGGAAAGGCGCGTTTCCCGATGATTACCCAAAATGGCTTTGGCCCCGTAAAAAAGCTGTTTCTGCTCCGGGGCATTTTCCTCCGTAAATTCAAGGGCTACTCCGCCAAGCGTGTATTTCTGACGGAAATATTCGGTATTGCTAATCCTGTCGCACCCTGAGCCCTGCCCAATGGTGTTGCTGTTTTCGTAATCCCCGGTCCCCAACCCAATTTTAATGGTCTTGTATTTTTGAATGGGAACCGAGTCCTGCTGACCGGCAGGAAACGTTTGAGCCATTAAAAACAGTGGCAAAACAAAACCCGCCAGCGATACCCACCGGTAAGGTGAAACATACCAGCAAAAAAAGAAACGGTACCCCAGGATAACAACGACTGGCAGAAACACCATGTACATAGCCACCACCTCTGAAAAATCGAACCAGGTTTTAAACAGCCTGAAACAAAACGATAAAAGAAACAGCAGAATAAAACCCCGCACCAGCCCCAGATCATTCCCCGGGAAATACGGAACAACAGGTGATTTCCCTCTCTCCTTTTTTCTCAGTCGCCAAACCAGAAGCAGAATAAGTGGCAACAGAATCAGTTGTGTGGTATTAAAGATCCAAAACATTACCCCGCCAATGGTATGGGCATGAACATCCCTGAAAAATTCGGAAATAAAACGGACGACAAAAATCAGGATCATGGAGAAAAGAAACAGGCTGCCCTCCGCTCTCCATCTCTTCCTGAAGATAAAAATGATACACAGCGCCGCAAGAAGCCCCGTCATTTCATACAGTTGTACCGGATGAACCGGAAGCGAAAGAGAATCATGGAAGGTTATCAGGTTGTCGTTAAACTGATGATAATGGGGCAATGTCTGTACAGGATACTGAACCGTCCAGGGCAGATTACTGATTTTTCCGTAACAGCACCCGGTGACAAAACACCCCGCGCGCTGGACGGCAATTCCCAGCGGCAGAGCCAGGGCAAAGGCATCGGTAATATTCTTTTTGAACCCGAGCACGTAAGCTCCGGCCAACAAAGCCATTCCGCCAAACCACAATCCGCCGGCGAGCGACTTGCCATGGGCATCAGGCAATTTGAAACAGGAAAACAGGATTTTCCATTCTCCAGGAGAAAACGTAACCACTTTGGTCCCTGCAATAAACATCAACCTGGTTATGATGAGCAGGAAAACCCATTTCAGCAACGGAAACTTACGTCGGTATCCTTCATACAGTAAAATGACGAGGGCAATAAACAATGACAGATTGTAAAACAGTTCGTACCAGGGTCCATTAGCTGAAATAATAAGATGAGTATCCATAATTCAACAATATTTAAGTCCCTTAGCAGA
>CAYWBV010000047.1:2999-12724 GCA_964455785.1 uncultured Maribellus sp. | reverse complement strand
TTTCAGGTCGTGCGTGGCAATCAGCGCCACGGCCTTCAGTTCGACTAACCGACGGATGAGTTCTTTCGAACCGTTGAACTTGTCAACCGAGTTGGTTCCTTTTAACATTTCATCGAGAATGACAAAAATCCGTTCGCCGTTTTGAAGCCTGTCGAGTACGCCCTTTATCCTTTTGAGTTCGGCAAAAAAGTACGACTCGTCTTTCAGGAGCGAATCGGTGGTGCGCATGTTGGTGTAAATTTCCACAGGCGAAAAAACCATTTCGGCGGCACACACGGGCGCGCCGGTACGGGCCAGCGCCAGCCCGACGCCCACTGTACGCAGGAATGTACTTTTGCCGGCCATGTTGGCCCCGGTAACAATCATCACCTTTGCCCAGCCATTAATTTCCATATCGTTGTTCACCCTTTTTGCAGGAAACAAAAGCGGGTGCCCCAATTGTTTTGCCCGGAACGTAAATCCGCCTTCGTGTACTTCAGGAAAGATAAAACCGGGGTTGTTGTGGGTATAATTCGCGAGGCTGATCAGTGCATCGGTTTCGGCAATGGTTTCGAGCCAAAGGGTCAGTTTTTCGCGATGCTGCCCGTGCCATTGCCACAGTTTGTAAACACAACGGATATCCCACAAAAAAACCGAGTTAAGGAAAAAACCGACTACGATATTCTGACGGTATTCAAACTTTTTCACCCGGCTTTTTAGCTGTCTGAACACGTGACTGGCCGATTCGGGTCTCGCTACCTTTTTTTGCAATCCGAGAAGGTATTCGGCTTGAAAATCGCGCTGTTCGATAAATTCGAGCAACTGCATATATTTAGCTAACAACTCCGATTTCTGCCCAAAAAAAACAAAGTATTCGCTGATTCTTTTCCCAAAAAAACCGGTCAGTATCCACTGGACCAGAACCATCAGAACAAAGAAAATACTGGAGAAACCGATGGCGGCCGGAATGACAGAGAGCACGGCTAAAAGCGGTACGATGGTGATAAGCCACTTTATTCCGGTGGCATTTTTTAACGTTAGTTTCATTTCCGACCAGCTTTTGATTTCGCGATCCATCTCTTCGGTTTCTTCGAAAAGCTGTCCGTTGGCACGGAAGTGCAGTCGCCAGTTGGGAATAATCGAAAGCTCTTTGATAGCCTCTTGTTTGTCCACAATCTCCTTTTTTTGAAGCGGCGGGTTAATTAGCCACCCCGCCAGTTTTTTGCGCCCGCTTTGGGTGACGGTGCGGTTGAGAAACTGAAACAGCGAACCGTCGCCAAACAAGTCCAAATCGTATGAAAAAAAGTGGTTGGTATCGAGAAATCCCGCTCCGTTTTCGAAATGCGAAAAAGTGTGCTCAAGCGCCAGCAACTCGTCGTTCACCATTTTTTTCAGAACGGTAAGCTTTTTCTTCCGGTTTTCGAGCCGCGTATTGATGGTAACAAGGAAAAAAAAGAGGACAAGAAACAAAAATGAAATAACCCAGGTGTACCATGCGCTTGTTTCTAATACAAACAACGGGGCAATAATCAGTAAAAAAGAGATAAAACGGTAGCCCGCAAAACGCCTCAGTTTTTTCGACAACGATGCTATTTCAGCCGCGTATTTTTCTTTTTTCTGATGGTAGAAGTTAAAAGGCGTCTCCGTTATTTCTCCGGGTAATGTCATAATTTCTGTATTTTCACAATAAAACTTTTTTTGTCTGAACCGGTTGGTTTTACAGGTAATTGTAATGATGAAGAATGGATGTGGCGATAACCACGGTAAGGACAAGGACCACGAAAACCAGATAAATAATTTGGTTTTGTGTTTTACCGAGAGATGTTTTTTCCACTCTGGGGAAGCGTGCAATAAAAAAGTGGTTTTCCACAAACATCATCATTTTAAAAAAAAAGAAACCCAGGCCCCAGCCGAGAACTGCCCCGCCCAGAATATCGAGCGGGTAATGTACACCCGAGTAGACCCGCGAATAGGAAAACAAAACCGCCCAGAACAAAAGGAGCCACGTATAGTAACGATTTTTAAAAATTAGCGCGGTGAAGGTCAGAATGGCAAACGAATTGGCTGCATGTGACGACACAAAACCATACCGGCTGCCTTTCCGCAACACGTTGTGTACCAGATGTTCGATTTCGGGGTTGTAAACGGGTCTCAGCCGCTGCACGGTTTCTTTCAGTAAAACCGAAAACTGGTCGCTGGACACAATGGTTAAAGCAAGGAGGAGCAGGATAAAAACAGCTTTGCTCCGGTAATTTTTGAAAAAAAAGAACACAATGATGGCGAAAAAAGGAATCCACGTCTCTTTGCGGGTAACCATCAGCATGATGGTGTCCCAAAAGTCAGTGTGGAAGCTGTTCAGGTATAAAAACAGCTCCGTGTCGGATTTTAGTATGGTTTGCAGCCACTCCATATTAACTGTTCAGCGTCTCCCAGATGATGTCTTTTAATTTTTGAAGATTGTATCCGGTTATGGAGGAAAAGAAAATATGCGGAATGTCTTTTAGCTGGGCGCTGATTTCTTTCATCAGTTCGGCATCAAGCATATCCGATTTGCTGATGGCGAGATACCGTTGTTTGTCGAGCAGTTCAGGATTGTATTTTTCCAGTTCGCTGAGCAGTATTTTGTATTCTTTGAGGTAATCTTTACTGTCGGCGGGTACCATAAAAAGTAACATGGGGTTTCGTTCGATGTGCCTGAGAAAACGTAGTCCCAGCCCTTTTCCTTCGTGTGCACCTTCAATAATCCCGGGGATGTCGGCCATCACAAACGACCGTTGTTCGCGGTGGCCTACAATTCCTAGATTGGGAACAAGGGTTGTGAAGGGGTAATCGGCAATTTTCGGTTTTGCCGCCGACACCACCGAAAGCAGTGTCGATTTTCCTGAACTGGGAAATCCGACCAGACCAACGTCGGCCAGAACCTTTAATTCGAGGATTCTCCATCCTTCTTCTCCCTCTTCGCCGGGCTGGGCAAAACGCGGCGTTTGGTGGGTAGCCGATTTAAAGTGATCGTTCCCGAGACCTCCCCGGCCACCCTGCATTAAAACCTGCGATTCGCCATGGGTGGTAATTTCAAAAAGAAACTCGCCGCTTTCACCGTCGCGGACAATGGTTCCGAGCGGCACTTCGAGGATAATATCTTCGCCGTCGGCTCCGGTACTGCGTTGTTTTCCACCTGATTCGCCGTGACCTGCTTTAATATGTTTCTGGAATTTCAGGTGAAGGAGTGTCCACATGTGTTGGTTCCCGCGAAGGATAATGTGTCCCCCGCGCCCGCCGTCGCCGCCGTCGGGGCCGCCTTTGGCAACAAATTTTTCCCTTCGCAAATGGGCCGAACCAGGGCCTCCGTGTCCTGATTCACAATGTATTTTTACGTAATCAACAAAATTCGTTTCCGCCATTTTTCTCCTTTCTCAAACTCCCCAACTTTTGAATATCCTTTCAATCATTTGTTTTATAAACTTTCGATCACCGATTTTAACCTTCCGGCAATCTCCCCCACGGTGCCCATTCCGTCGATTCCGAAATGTTTGCCCTGGGTTTGATAGTATTTTATCAGCGGCGCTGTTTTTTCGTTGTAAATGTTAATCCGGTTTTCAATCACCTCGCGGCACTGGTCGTCGGATCGCCCGGAAACTTTACCGCGGCTCAGCAACCGGTCAATCAGTTCCTGTTTTTCTACCTCCAGACTCAACATGCCCGAAACGGGCGAACCGTTTTCGTCTAACAAAATGTCGAGCGCTTTTGCCTGCTCGACCGTTCGCGGAAACCCATCGAAAATAAATCCCCTGGATTCGTTGTTGTTATTCAGTTTCTTTTTTATGATTCCGATAACCACAGCGTCGGGTACAAGTTCTCCCTTTTTCATAAATTTATCGGCCTCTAGGCCCAGCGGGGTCCCCGCCGCAATTTCGCAACGCAGCAATTCGCCGGTTGATAAATGATCCAATCCAAAGGTGTTGACAATAAATTCTGCCTGTGTCCCTTTTCCTGCACCGGGGGGTCCAAATAAAACGAGATTCAGCATAGTCAGTTTTTTTAGTTGTTAATTACTGAGTATATATCGATTAAATTACGGCCGTAGCCGTCGTAATCCAACCCGTAGCCAACAATAAAATCGTTGGGTATTTCAAGCCCAACATAATGAAGCGGAATCTCTTTCTGAAGAGCTTCCGGTTTAAATAAAAGCGTGGCAATCAGCACTTCTTTTGGTTCCTTTTTCGCCAGTTGTTTCAGAATGTTGTCGATAGTGATCCCGGTATCCACAATGTCTTCAAGGATAACCACTGTCCGGCCTTTGATTTCTTCGTTCAGCCCGATAAGTTCCTTCACTGCCCCACTGGTTTTTTCGCCGTTGTACGAGGCCAGTTTTACAAATGAAATCTCCGATTCCAGCAACTCGATACGTTTGAAAAGTTCAGCCGCAAACATAAACGACCCGTTCAGGATACAAATAAAAAGAGGATTTTTACCGGCAAGGTCGCTGTTCATTTGCTCTGCCATTTTTTCTACCACAGCGCGTATTTTCTCATAAGGAAGATAAAGTTTGAACTCTTTGTCGTGGATCTTAATCTGTTTCATCAACAAAATGATTTTTTAAAGTTGCTAAATTGCTGTATTTTCGCTTGCATAAATATTTGGCACAAATTAACAAAACAATTCGGTTAACTGAAAATTTAAGAAACAAAACATGGAACCAAAGGTGAGTATAATTATGGGGAGCACATCCGATTTGGATATAATGGCAAAAGCGGCCAAACTGCTCGATGAATTTGAAATCCCGTTCGAGATGAACGCGCTCTCGGCACACCGTACACCCGACGAGGTGGAGGTATTTGCGAAAGGCGCAAAAGACAGGGGTATCCGGGTGATAATTGCCGGCGCTGGTATGGCTGCCCACTTGCCTGGGGTGATCGCCGCAATGACTCCGCTGCCGGTAATCGGCGTGCCCATCAATGCCAGCCTCTCCGGTTTCGATTCTATTTTGGCTATCCTGCAGATGCCTCCGGGAATCCCTGTAGCCACGGTTGCCGTAAACGGCGCTATGAACGCGGCCATTCTTGCAGTACAAATGATGGCCACCGGCGATAAAACCCTGATGCAGAAGCTGGTGAACTACAAAGAAAGCCTGAAGAAAAAAATTGTGGAGGCCAATAAAGAACTTTCGCAGGTAAAATACAAGTTTAAAACAAATTGAAATAATGGTTAAATATTTTTTGTAAATTAGTCGGGATTGTAAAGGCATCATATCTCTTCTATTTTATGATTAAATATTTTGCTATTGTTGGCTTTCTGATTCTGGGTACTTTAAAATCATTTTCCATTGGGAATTACCCTGCAGGCGCCCGCGCATTGGGACTTTCCAATGCAGTTGTTTCTGTTTCCGATACCTGGAGCGGATTTCATAACCAGGCGGGTCTGGCCGTTTTAACCGATATGTCTGCGGCATTTTATTATGAATCGCGGTTTCAGGTGGAGGAGTTGTCGCTTGTTGCAGGTGCATTTGTTTTGCCAACCCGGACAGGAAATTTTGGGCTTGGGTTTTTGCAGTTTGGCAAAGGTACTTTTAAAGAGAACAAAATCGGTTTTGCGTTTGCCAAATCGTTTTCCGAAAAATTCAGCGCCGGTATCCAGCTCGATTACCTTTCCCGGATGTTTCCCGAAAACCAACGTGCACAGGGGCTTGCTACGTTCGAGGGCGGCGTGGTTTATTCTCCTGTTGATAATTTGTTCCTCGGCGCCCATGTTTTTAATCCGATCTCGGCAGGAATAGAATCGGTTTCCGGCAAAATAGAGGTTCCGGCTGTTTTTCGTGTCGGAGGCCATTACCGATTTGATGAAATGGTTTTGGTCTTATTCGAAACTGAAAAAGAGACCCACAATCCGATAATTTTTAAGTCAGGAATCGAATTTTTACTGGTACAAAATCTGGCTTTGCGGTTTGGTGTTTCGGGGAAACCGTTTCAATATACCGCAGGAATTGGATACCGTATCGGAAAAATAAGCACGGATATCGGTTTTGGTTATCACGGAAACCTCGGGGTTACTCCTTCCGTTTCCATTCAGTTTGTTTTGTGATGAATAAATCTCTGCAACATATTATCCTGTTGACTCTATTACTGACAGCGCTTTTTTCGGCGGCCCAGAAAACTGATCCGGCAGTAAATCTCGAAGCCATCCTGGAATCAATTATCGAAAACCAGGAGGAGGAAACCGATCTTTCCGTTGTTACCGAAGATTTGGAGGAGCTGGCTGAAACACCTCTGAACATTAATAACGCAACACCCCGGGATCTTTCCAGGCTGCATGTTCTTGACGACATCCAGATTCAGAAACTGCTGGATTACCGAAGGCAGTTTGGACCCGTTTATTCGGTTTATGAACTGAACTCCATCGATGGCTTTTCGCCGGAGCTACTTACCAAAATTGAACCTTTTATCTGGTTTGGCCCGGTGGAAAAAGAACCCGAAAGTTGGTCGAAAATACTGAAGTACGGTAATCATCAGGTTTTGGCAAGAAGCACGGCTACCGTTCAGAAACCCACGGGCTACCGGGAAAAAGAAGACGGAAGTATTCCGTATGAAGGAGGTCGTTTCAGAAATTACACCCGGTACCGGTTTCAGTCACACGAAAACATTTCTGTGGGTTTAACCGCAGAAAAAGACCCGGGGGAAGCGTTTTTTTCGGGTTCAAACCAAAAGGGTTTCGATTTTTATTCCGGTCATTTCAGTATAAAACTTAACCGGAATGTACATGTTACTGCCGGTGATTTTTTGGTACGTTCCGGCCAGGGATTGGTGCTTTGGCAGGGATTCTCCAGCGGCAAATCATTAAATACACTCGATGTTTCGAAAACCGGACAGGGAACCCGCCCTTTTACTTCTACCGACGAGAACCTGTTTTTCCGGGGGGCAGCCACTTCGTTCAATTTCGGGAATGCCACCCTCCATTTGTTTTATTCGCAAAAAAACGACGATGCCAACCTGGTTTTTGCCGATTCGGCAGTAACCCATTTTTCAAGTTTGCAAACCTCGGGATATCATCGTACACAAAGTGAAATTGCCGACGAGAAGTCAGTTAAACACACTAATGTGGGCGCCGCAGGAAGCTGGAGCTTTACCAACCTTAAAATCGGGGCGACCGTTTTACACCAGCAGTTTGAAATCCCGTTTATCCGGAGCGACCAACTTTACAACCGGTTCCGGTTTTCAGGGGAGGAAAACTATACAGCCGGCGTCGATTATCTTTTTAACCGGGGAAAATATCAGTTATTTGGCGAGGCGGCCGTCTCAAAATCGAAAGGAAAAGCGTTTTTACAGGGCGCGGTAGCCCGATTGCACGATCAGGTCAGCTTTTCGGCACTATTCCGTCATTTCGATAAAAATTACCACGCACACTGGGCAAACCCTTTTGCCGAAGCAAGTTCTGCCTCCAACGAATCTGGGCTCTACTTCGGAACAAAAATTCTCCCGATAAAATTTGTTACGCTTTCGGCGTATTCCGATTTTTACCGCTCGGAATGGATGGGTTACACCACCGCGGGGCCGTCGGAAGGATGGGATGTTTTTGCGCAGGCCGATTTTCGTTTTTCTCAAAAATTACAGTTTTATCTGAGGTTTAAAAACGAGGAGAAAGATCAAAAAATCAACGACGGCGAACGAATCGTAAACCATCCGGAACAGACTCAAAAGACAAGAATTCATTTTCAGTATAAACCATCCGAAACCGTTACTTTAAAAACCCGGGCAGAGTATGTCCATTTTGAGGGACTGGAAAACGAAAACGGGGTGATGGTTTTTCAGGATGTACAATTTTCGCCGGTTTCTGTTCCCCTGAACCTTTCGGCAAGGGTAGCATGGTTTTCTACCGAAAGTTACAATTCGCGTATTTACGCCTATGAAAACGATTTGCTTTATACATTTTCAATTCCTGCATTTTACGGGAAAGGGGTTCGGGCATATTTCAACTTAAAATACAAAATCAGCGAACGTTTCGATTGCTGGCTGAAACTGGGAAATACCTTGCAAAACGACAGGGAAACCATCGGTTCGGGGAACGACAAAATCATCGGAAAAAACAAAACGGAGATAAAAATTCAGGTCAGATTAAAAATATAGTGCTGAATTACTTACTTTTGCCGCGTTTACCAATAAAATTTTTTCATGACTGATCTTAATTTCGATGATATTCGCCCCTACACCGATAAGGAAGTGAAAGCAAAAATCAGGCTCCTGATAAAGGATCCGGTTTTCGAAGAGGTATTGATGCACATGTTTAAGGTCCGTCCCAAAGTGGAGATGATTAAACTGCAACTCCGCATGATAAAAAACATCAAACAACTGCAGGGAACCTTTGTTTACGACATGCTGCGTATGATTATAAACAAAACATCCGGTGGGTTGTACTGCTCGGGACTGGAGAAACTGGACAAAAAGAAAGCTTATCTTTTTATTTCCAATCACCGCGATATCGTTTTGGATGCGGCGTTTCTGAATTACCTGATGTTTGAAAAAGGGATGAATACCACCCATATTGCCATCGGGAATAACCTGTTGCTTTACCAGTGGATTGAACATGCCGTTAAACTGAACCGGGCGTTTATAATAAAACGGAACCTTCCGCCCCGCGAGCTGATGGAATCGTCGAACAAGGTTTCACATTATATCCGCCAATCGATTACAGAAGAGAATATTTCGGTGTGGATTGCACAACGCGAAGGACGGACCAAAGACGGGTTCGACAAAACCCAGACGAGCGTGTTAAAAATGCTGAACATGAGCAACACCAAAACGTTTGCCGAAGGGTTTAATGAACTCAATATTGTTCCGGTTTCTATCTCTTATGAAATCGAACCTTGTGGTCTGGCCAAAATGAAAGAGCTGATAAAAAAGCAACATTACGGACAGATAAAAACCAGCAAAGACGATCTGAAAAGTATGTCGATGGGGATGTTTAACCCGAAAGGAAGGATGCGGTTTGCCTTTGGAGAACCGATAAAAGTGGATTTTGAGGAAGAACGGTCGAAAGAAAAAGTAAACAAAATGGCTGAAGAACTCGGACGGTTGATAGATGCCCAGATTTATGCCAATTATAAACTGTGGCCCAACAACTATATTGCATATGATCTTCTGACGCAGGAAGACCGTTTCAGACATCATTATACCGACGAAGAGAAAAAGCATTTTGAAATTATGGTAGAACAGGCGATGATCTTTATCGATTTCCCGATAACAGACATTACCGAGAGGTTTCTGAAAATTTATGCCAATCCGGTTATCAATAAACTGTCGGTTACCACGGTAAATTAATGGCAAAATCGATAATCTGGGATTGGAACGGAACGCTGCTCGACGATATCGACTTGTGCATTTCAACCATAAATGTATTGTTACAAAAAAGGGAACTTCCAATTTTAACCCGCGATTTATACCGCGAAGTGTTTTCATTTCCGGTAAAGGAATATTACAAAACCATTGGTTTCGATTTCAGTAAGGAAGATTTTGCCATACCTGCCCGGGAATATATCGATTTATATAATAGCCAGGTTGAGATTTGTTCGCTCTACCATCCGGCAACCGATATCCTTACTCATTTTAAAGACCTGGGATTCCGGCAGTTTGTGCTTTCCGCCATGGAACAAAGTATGCTTTTAAAAACACTGAAACACAACAAAATACTCCATTTTTTCGAGGCAGTGGCCGGGTTGGACAATCATTACGCAGTTTCGAAAGTAGAAAGGGGAATTC
>CAYWBV010000047.1:1161-2899 GCA_964455785.1 uncultured Maribellus sp. | reverse complement strand
TCGGAACTTATCTTTCAAAAATACCCGGGAAAGGTAACTTCTATTTGCTGTTTTTTTTTATGGTTGTAACTGTTGCAATGCGGCTGTTTAGTTTTTGGAACAGTGTCCTCGATCACGACGAATCGACCTACATGATTATCGGACGTGATATTTTGAATGGAAAAGAGTTGTACACCGATGTGACGGATACCAAACCCCCTGGCATTTTCCTTTTTTATGCCGGCCTCGAATTTCTTTTCGGGAGCTCCATTTTTTTGAAACGCCTTGCTTTTTCGCTGGTGGTTGGTGCAACCGGATTTTTGATTTTCCGTGTTTCAAAAAAACTTTTTAACAATGACAAAGTGGCGCTGGCGTCGGGGTTAATTTATGTTATTTATACATCGGTATGGAATTATCACGGACGTTCGCCCAACACCGAACTCCTTTTTAATTTATGTACCATTAGCGCCCTTTTGTTTTTTTTGAAACAAGAGTTCAGAAATTATTTCCTCGGAGGGTTGATTCTCGGGATTGGTTTTATTATCAAGTACCTCGTACTTTTTGATCTTTTTGCATTTTTGTTGTTCTTTTTTCTACTGGATACAATACGTTCGAAAAAGATTTTTGACGGACGCCGGATTGTTCTGCATATGCTGGCGGGTATAACTTTTTTAATCCCGTTTGGATTGGTCAACCTCTTTTTTTGGTTGGGCGATCATTTTAAGGACTTCTTTTTTATTACCTACGAGCTGCCCGGCAATTATGGCGCAAACCCTTCGTTGACAAGGTATTTTGTCATGTTACTCGATTTAACGGCGAAGTTCCTTCCGGTATCGTACATTATTTTTTATGTGGTTTTCAAAAAAGATAAACCCCTTTTGGTAGAATACAAATGGTTTTTTGTTTTGTGGATTTTGTCTGTTTTACTGGCTATGTATGTCCCCGGGAAAGAATTCAGCCATTACACCATTCAACTGATGCTGCCGCTGAGTTTACTGGCGGGGTTATTTTTTCATCCTGAGTTCAGAACGGATCGGGTTACCGCAAAACTCTATTCAAAAAGAACAGGTTGGGCGCTGTTTGCCGTGGTTTTTGTAACAACTCAGGTGGTGAGCTTTCAAAAAGATGTTTCTGAAACCGATTACCCTGAAGAAGTGGCTGAATACATTTCGGATAATATGAAAAAAGGGGACAAGGTTTATGTTTCCAATTACGAACAAATTGTTTATTACCTGCTCGGGATGGAAAGCCCGACAAAATTTGTCCATTCCAACCTGCTTTTTACCGATACCCACAAATCGTTCAATATTAATGCGCAGCAGGAAATTACACGAATCATAAAAACCAAACCCCGCTTTGTTTTGGTCAGGCAAAAAAACTTACTGGTCGAATCACTGATTAAAAAGGAATACCGGTTAATGAAAACGTTTCACAACAACGAAATAAAAGTTTACAGGCGGTCGGATTGAAAAATGTCGCGTTTCTTGAGATCCCGAATGTACAGTTGAAGGTTGGTCTTTCCGCGGTACTCGTTTTCGGTGATGGAGTAACACACATCGAACGGCAACCCTGAAGTGATCAGGTGAAATTTGTCGGACTGGTTAAAAGCAATCCCCGAAAAAATTCCGGAGTTTACATCGGGTTCCACCAAATCGAGTTTCAGGTGTTCCTGGTTTTTCCCTACAAGACGGCTGGTTCCGGCGTCGAAAACATCTTCGGTAACAAAAACCGGCGTCATGTTATGTGGCCCAAACGGGGC
>CAYWBV010000047.1:0-1061 GCA_964455785.1 uncultured Maribellus sp. | reverse complement strand
GTTGGCCGGTAGTATTGTTCGGTAATCCGCGAAGCCACAATCCCGACCACACCTTTGTGCCAGTCGCGGTTATACAAAACCGTGCTGTTCATATTTCTCAGTTCGGGATTTTTTTCAATCATGTCGAGCGCTTCCTGCGTGATGTCGCGGTCGAGTGTTTTTCTGATTTCGTTGAACGAGTCGATCTCTTCGCCCAGCAAATCTGATTTGTCCTCGTCGTTGGAAACCAGTATCTGTACCGATTTTTTTCCGTGTTCAATTCTTCCCGAAGCATTCAGCCGCGGCCCAATCTTAAAAACAATGTCGCTGATGGTAATTTCGCTTCCATTTAACCCGGCAAAGTTGATGATGGTTTGCAGCCCGATACCCGGATTCGAATTCAGTTTTTTTAATCCGTAGTAGGCAAGCACCCGGTTTTCGCCAGTCAGCGGAACAATGTCGGAAGCAATACTCACCACCACCAAATCGAGCAGATCGTAAATTTCTTCCGGTTCGATGTTGTTTTTCTGGCAATAAGCCTGCAAAAGTTTAAATCCCACGCCACAGCCCGAAAGCTCCTTGTACGGATAGTTGCAATCGGTTTGTTTGGGGTCGAGAACGGCCACCGCCGGCGGAACTTCGTCGTCAGGGTTGTGATGGTCGCAGATGATAAAATCGAGACCGCGTTCTTTGGCATTGGCAATTTTTTCCACGGCTTTAATACCACAGTCGAGCGCAATAATTAACGAAAAATTATTTTCTTCGGCATAGTCGATACTTTTGGGCGATATACCGTATCCCTCGCTGTACCGGTCGGGAATATAATATTCAATGTGTTCGAGGCGGGGTTTCAAAAAAGTGTACATCAGGGCTACCGAAGTGGTGCCGTCCACATCGTAATCGCCGTAAACCAGAACTTTTTCCTGATTGGCAATGGCCTGTTCCAGCCGGGCAACTGCTTTATCCATGTCTTTCATCAGGAACGGATCGTGGAGATCGCTGAGTCGCGGACGGAAAAAAGCCTTGGCCTCGTTAAAGGTGGTAATCCCCCGTTGCACCAAAAGCCGCGCTATGGTCATGTT
>CAYWBV010000046.1:17142-18358 GCA_964455785.1 uncultured Maribellus sp. | reverse complement strand
ATCCGGTTTAAACTTCGGATAAGCGCTTCATCTTTGCCAATAGCGCGGATGGCTAAGTAGTCGAGGATGATGGCCACGACCGGGAACGCCACGGGGACTTTAAAAGCTACTTTTGCCCCATCGAAACCAGCATAGGTAAAGTAGAAGAACATCCCGAAAAGCCCGAGCAAAAGGACAATCGTAAAAACGGTCAAACGAATTTGCCGGATACGTTTTTTGTATGTAAAAATGATCACAAAATGTAACAGTACAATCAACCCGATAAAAACGAGGATGGGAAGCCCGTTAAAAATCAGTGTTTCGCCGTTAAAAATTCCTTTGGCGTTAAAAACATACAATTCGCCGTTTACGGCGAGATCGGCAAATTTTAGTTTGTAAAGCGAAGCTACCAGTAATCCTGCAACTAATAAAAATGCCGTTTGAATCCGTTGAATCATAGTCAAAAATTTTTTGCAAAAATAGTTTTTTTCTTTTGCCCTTTCAGAGTTCACATACTTTTTCCAACTCGTTCAGGTGAATGTACCAAAGGTAACCTTCCACTTTTTTCAGGCCGGTTTTTTTTAATGTTTGGGCATACCTGTCCACTTGCCGGAGGTAATCATCCGATTTGTTTTCACCGGTTTTGTAATCGACAACAATGGCATTTTCCCCCGAAATCATTATCCGGTCGGGGCGAAGCCTGTGTTCGGTGGTCAGCAGTTCCCGTTCGTTGAGTACTTTCCAGCTTCCGTCGAACCAGTGTGATACCTCTGGATTTTCGATCGTTTCTGTTAGTTCCTGCTCTATTCTTTTTGTTTCTTCCGCATCGGTTTTCCCTTCGTAAAACGATTTCAGACAGGCTTTTTTTATGTCGGTTTTTAAAATGATGCCGGAAAGGATTTCATGTTTTAACTTCCCGATATCTTTCACCGATTTTTCTTTTTCGCCAAAAATCAGGAATTCTTCTCCCGACAACCGTAGCCTGATTTTGTTTTTAAACGGGCTGAACCGGTAGTTTTTTACCAGTACGAGGTTCGGTTCTTTTACTTTTGATACGATTTTTTCAGGCGCTCCAAATTCGAAAGTTGTATTATCAGGATTCCAGCAGGCTGAATAACGTTCGGTTTGGCTCATTTGCCGAAGCGACTGTTTCAGCAGGTAGTTGGCATTTTTTCCGGGTTTGTCCCAATCGCAATCGATGGTGTTGACAATCAAAAATGATTCGGCGCGGGTAAAC
>CAYWBV010000046.1:0-17042 GCA_964455785.1 uncultured Maribellus sp. | reverse complement strand
AGAAATTCTTCGATGATGGTTGTCCCTTCCCGGTTTTTGCGGATGAGAATGGCGATGTCGCCCGCTTTTAATCCCTGATCCTGCAATTGTTTTACCTGTTCCACCAGCATTTTTGCCGAATTTTTTTCGAAATCCTCTTCTTCGAGGAAATTCACTTTTACCCACCCTTTTTTTTCTGCTGAACCGTTACCGGGTTTCTGTTCGAAGTCGCTGTAAACATTCGCAAATTTTTCTTTGAGGATTAACCAGTCGGGATGTTCGTTTTCCAAAAAAAGATGATTTTCAAAAGCCAGTTTCAGGTTTTTTATCACCGCATTGTTAAAGTCGATGATGTTTTTATCGCTTCGCCAGTTTTTATCCAGCGTTTTTGTTTCTGGTCTGAAATGAGGAAAATCCGATTCCACCTGCTCGGCCAGGATGTTCCAGTCGCTGTTGCGCCAGCGGTAAATCGACTGTTTTACATCGCCCACCAGCAGGTTGTGGTTGCCCTGCGCCAGTGCGTTGGCTATAAGCGGTTTGAAATTTTTCCATTGCAGCGCCGACGTGTCCTGGAATTCGTCGAGCATAAAATAGTTAAAAAAGTTCCCGACCTTTTCGTAAATAAACGGCGACTCGCTTTCGCCGATAATCCGGCTCAGCAACAGGTTGGCGTCGGAGAGCTGCAGCACTCCTTTTTCGTGGAGCAGTGTTTTTATCTCTTCCTTCAAATCGGTCAAAATTCCGAGCATACGCAACTGGCTGTTTACCGCCACCGCCGAAAAATACTGCGTCGAGTTTTCACGGTAAAAGACGAGGATTTCGTGTAACAAAGGCTGAAGGTGGTTTTCCACCAGCGCCTGCAACTCTGCCTTTTGTTTGTGGCTTTTTGCAAACCACTTTTCTGCCGACTCTTCAGCGCCAAGTACCCGGGCGCCGGGCTCCTTGATATTTTCTTCGGAAAGGTTTCTTATATAACCGGCAACTCCCGAAAGTTTATAGGAAAAATCGTCGGCGGAAAAACCGTGGTTCTCGATTTGCAAAAGAGCTCCGGCGGCTTTCTTTTTTAAGGTTGCCTGAAAAATTCCGGTAATTTTGTTTAGTTCGAGCCTGAACGAGTCGAGGTTTTCGCGTGTGTAGCCCGACTTTTGATTGTCGGTGAAAAAGACCTGGAACTTCTCTTTGAACAGTTCCTGTCCGAGCGATTTGATGTTCTCTTCGATACGCTGTCCGCGGTTTTCCGTAATTTTTTCTTCGCTGAAATCGACGAGCCAGCGGAACAGGTTTTTATCTTCGCCAAGATTGGCCAGCATCCGGTCAACCGCCTCTTCCAAAACCAGGCTGCTATCAAGCTCAAGGGTAAAATTGGGCGAAATGCCGAGTTCGCGGTTAAACGCTTTTATTACCCGTTGTGTAAACGAGTCGATGGTGCTGATGGAAAACCGGTTGTAGTCGTGCAGGATATTTTTTAAACCCGCCGCGGCTTTGGTTCTGACCATCTCTTCGGAGAATCCCGTTCCGTTTTGCAGGGTTGCCAAATACTTCGATTCTTTTCCGTGAGCCAGCAAATCCAACTGTTCCAGAATTCGGTTTTTCATTTCGGAAGTGGCTTTGTTGGTAAACGTTACCGCGAGAATATGCCGGTATCCGGTTGGGTTTTCCATGATCAGTTTCAGGTATTCCGTAACCAGTTGGTACGTTTTCCCAGAACCTGCCGATGCTTTGTAAACGGTTAACATGATTTCTGTTTAACGTTTAAAGTTCCGAGTTTAAAAACGAGGCTAAAAACAACTTTTATTTTGTGATTTGTTTGTTTCATCTCCGAAAAAATTCAGAACCCGCCGGGGCCTTGTGACACACTCACGCGGGTTTCGATTTTGAATTTTTTCGACACTTTGTATTCCATAAAAAAGGTGGAGCCGCGGGTGTCGAATTTGTTTATCCCCTGGTTGGGAAACGGCGCCGAAAAAACAGAATTGGCGCCAAAACTGTACCCACCCAACGTAAACTTATCATTCAGCCGGTAGCTGGCCGCGCTAAAAACTGCGCCGTTGCGGAAAAACGGGGAAGGGGCAAAACCATACGTCCCGGGCATAAACCCATCGAAAGTGAGGGTGGACCAGGTAGTATTTTCCGGAGAGAACCGGTACTGTCCGTCAAAGGCGCTATTAAAATCGAAATGGGGCATTTCCGGGATTTGCAGCATACCGCCGCTTTGGAGTGTACCTGACAGCAGTTGCTGGTACATTATGCGGCGTTCGAGTTCCATCTGGGCCGAATCAGGCTCCGGCATCACCGGCATGAGCTGTTCCTGGGCGGTGACGCCCGTAAAAACCAGCATCATAAAAATAAAAAAGAATGTTCTCTCAGTTTTCCTCCCTTCGTTCATGTTTTCAAAATTAAAAATAATTGGCGAAACGGAAGGATACAGGTTAATATTTAGCGGGTTCTCCTATTTTTCTTTCAGAGGATCAGTTTTTTGTCGGCTCAACCGGTTGTTCTTCCTCTGTTTTAACAGCTTCGGGTTCTTTTCCTTCAGGTTTGTTTTTCACTGAATCTTTCGGGTCGGGCTCAAGAGGTCCTCTCCTGAAAATATCGGTTTTGGTAAGCGGCCGCATGTTCACTTTCCAGTCGAAGCCGCTCAGCCGTTTTTCTTCCTCGCTCAGTTGCTGTAATGGTTTTAGTTGTCCTTCAGGCGCTCTTAAAAAGGAAATCTTGAATACTTTTCCCTCTTTAAACTGAATCGAAATCCGGCTGCTTTCGGCGCGGTTGAGCCCTATTATTTCGTTTTCCTTTTCGCGTGCATAATAAAGGGTTTGGCCGTTTCCATCCACATCGATTTTATCGAGTTCGTTGTTTACCACATAACCCACCATATTTTTGCCTTTCACCTGGTCGAACCGGTTGGAATCCTGTTTCGAGATGATAAAACTGTTGTTGATGAGGTGCATTTCATCGGGGGCATCGGTGTATTGTTTCATCTCTATCAGATCGGCGCTCAACTGGTGGATGTCGGACCAGATAACCGGGTTGTCGTAAAGCTGAACCACCGAATCTTTGCTGAAATAGACCAGCGAATCGCACATTCCCTGGAGATCGGTACGGTAAAACCTGACTCCGTAAAACGCGGTAACCACCTTTTCGCCCTCCACTGTGTCGGGAACCGAACGAAGTGTGTCGGCGTGCATAAAAAGGGTGTCTTTTTCAGAATATAAAATCAGCACAGCCGAGTCGGTTACTGTCGCCGTTTCTGATGTTTTGTTATAAACGGCATTTAACCCTTCGACCATAATTTTGTTTTTTATATCGTGGATCAGTACCGAACCTTCCGCTTTCCCGTCGCCGTTTTCTTCGTTGTATTTAATATAATCGGCCGTTAAAAATTGCTCTTCGTTGTACACACGCGGATTTTTGAGCAATTCGGCCTCCCCGTTTTTCGAGTCGTACCAACCGTCTTCGGCATATAATGTATTGGCTGAATCGCGGATGGTAGTAGGGCCGACAATAAAAATCCGGCCGGTTTCAGTATGATAGTACATGGTGTCGCTGTTGAGGGTGAAATCTTCGCCAACGGCTTCCACATTTTTGTAAAAATGAACAATATCATCGTCGATAAAATATTTCCCGATAACACTTGTCAGTGTATTGGTGCTGTCCACAATTTTTCCATTGTCATCGTAATAGCCGATGTTGGCGGCCAGATCGTAATCAACAGTATCGGAATAGAGGGTTGTGGTTTTGTTGATGAGTTTTACATCTTCCCAGGCGCGCGCAAAACTGATGTCGCCGTTGTAAAAAATTTTATTGGCATATAAGTGCAGTGTGTCGCCCTGATTGATGTGTACGTTTCCAAAAGCATCCACTTTATTGGTGCCGGTGTAGGTGTAGGCGCTGTCGCACCAGATCAACATGGTTTTGTGCTGGATTTGTACATCGCCAATCAGCCGTTGTGCATTGTTGGCAACATTGGAAGCGGCTTCCAGCGAATTGGCGTGCAGAATATCGATTCTCTTTTTTTCCTGCGAAATTCCAGGGGAAAAGGAAAAGGTAAGAAAAATGAAAATCCCGGCTGTAACCAGGCTGGAGTTTCGTAAAATTTTATCAAAAAAAACAAAAAGCATTAAAGCAATTTTAAAATAATATCGTCAACCGAAATATTCTCGGCTTCGGCTTTGTAATTTTTGATGATACGGTGCCTTAAAATGGAAGGGGCTACTGCCTGTACATCTTCAATGTCGGGTGAATATTTCCCGAGCAGGGCGGCATGCGTTTTTGCCCCGAGAACGAGGTATTGCGATGCTCTCGGGCCAGCTCCCCATTTTAGGTACTGGTTCGATATCGCGGCAGTCAGTTCATTTCCGGGCCTTGTTTTAGCAGCCAGTGTAACGGCATATTTCAGAACGTTGTCGTTGATGGGCACTTTCCGGATCAAATCCTGATAAAATATTATTTCTTTGCCTGAAATAACCGGGTTTAAATCGAACTGCAGGGTCGAAGTGGTATTTTTAACGATGGTAATTTCGTCTTCAAATTTGGGATAATCGAGCCAGACGGAAAACATAAACCGGTCTAACTGGGCTTCCGGCAGCGGATAAGTTCCTTCCTGTTCGATGGGGTTTTGGGTGGCCAGTACAAAAAACGGGCGGTCCAGTTCGAAACGTTGTCCGGCCGCTGTTATGGCCCTTTCCTGCATGGCTTCCAGCAGCGCCGACTGTGTTTTCGGCGGGGTTCGGTTGATTTCGTCGGCCAGAATGATGTTGGCGAAAAGCGGGCCGCGGATAAATTTAAACTGACGTTCCTTATCGAGGATTTCGGTGCCGATAATATCCGACGGCATTAAATCGGGGGTAAACTGGATACGGTTGTAATTGAGCCCGAGAATTTTGGCAATGGTAGTAACCAGTAATGTTTTTGCCAGTCCCGGCACTCCAATCAGCAGCACATGCCCGCGGCTGAAAAGCGAAATCAGTACCTGGGTAATTACTTCGTCTTGCCCGTAAATTATTTTGGTGATTTCCGACTTTAGCTCCCCAAATTTGGCGCGCAGTCCGTCGAGAGCTTCCACATCGTTTTTAAAATTCATCGTATTGAAAGGTTTTAAACAAATTCAACGGATTTAACAACAATTGTATTACTTGATCCAGCTTTTAAACCTGAAGTTGCAGTTGGCATAGGTTTCGTCGATACGGATATAGGTTTGCGCCTGGCGTGCCGATATCCATTCCTGTAAAACCTGTTCTTTCTTTTTTGCAAGGTAAAGATTGGCCAGTTGCTGGTAATCATTTTGCAGGTCGGCTTTATGACTGTCTGTTTTATTGATCAGCTTTACAATCTTGTAAACGGTTTGTTCGCTTTCTTTTTCCTTGGATTCGAAAGGTTTCGAAATTTCGTTGATGTTCATGTTCGGCAGAATTTTGCTGATGTCGCCGTCGAGCTCTTCTACCGAAAATTTCGACGACATGGTATTGGGATTAATAACCACTCCACCGTTGTTTCTCGAATTTTTGTCGGTTGAAAACATCATTGCAGCCTGCTCGAACGGAATTTCGTTTTTGCGGATTAGGTTGGCAAGGCTGTCTAACCGGTTAAAAGCCTGCTCTTTTGCTTCAACCGAAGCTTTGGGCCTCATCAGGATGTGCCTGGTTTTTGCTTTTTCGCCCTGTTTGTCGATAAGCTGGATAATATGGAATCCGAATTCGCTTTCCACAACGTTGGAAATGCGGTCGCCTTTTAAATTGAAGGCAGCCGCTGCATACGACGGGTCAAGCTCTCCGCGCCCGTAATACGGCAATTCCCCTCCAGTTCTGCTGGCTCCCGGCTCTTCAGAATACATGATAGCCATCGAGGCGAAATTTGCCCCGTTTTCAACCCTTTCCTTAATATCGCGTAACCGCGCTTTTACGTTGTTTATCTCTTCCAACTCAATCGCCGGGCGCATGGAAATCTGTGCAAATTCATACTGGGTGGGGACTGTGGGAATTTCGTCTTCCTTCAAATTTCGGAAATGAAACCTTACCTCCGAAGGAGTGACTGTTACATCCTGCACAA
Source organism: uncultured Maribellus sp. (assembly GCA_964455785.1). Lineage (GTDB taxonomy): Bacteria > Bacteroidota > Bacteroidia > Bacteroidales > Prolixibacteraceae > Draconibacterium. The sequence continues at coordinate 11,018 of CAYWBV010000046.1, read as the reverse complement.
TTTTATTTTGCATCTGCTGGCTTAACAAATGGTTGCGGATACCTTCCTGCATGTCGGCTTTAATTAATGCAATGGGTTTTTTGAAATAGTCTTCAACCGCTTTTTCAGAACCAAAGTAGGTGAGGTACGATTGTAACTGCGCATCCATTTGCTGGTTTACCTGGCTTGGGGTAACCTCAATTAATGTGTCCTGTTCAGCTTCTGCAACGAGCAATTTGTCGATCAACATGTTTTCAAAGATTTCGCATTTCATGTCACCTTCCGACGTAATACCCTGCGCCTGCTGGTTCATGTTCATCTCTTCGATTTCTGATTTCAGAATGATGTTGCCGCCTACAACAGCAACTACCTGGTCGATAATTTTATCCTGTGCAAAAACCGTTACCGAATAAAAAAATGCCAGCAATAAAATGGCTGTAAACCTTTCCGGGTTATTTCTCTTCATCTGTTTCCTGTTTAATAATTTTAAATTTGTTTTGCCTGATTCCTTCAGTGTAAACATTGTCTTCCAATTGTTTTAAAAATTCAATTTTTCTGCGGTTTAGTATCAGGTTTTTTATGTTTTCCTTTACAAAGTCAACCGGAGCTACTTCGTTTTTCAATTTGTAATCCTGAATGCTGACAAGATAATAATAATTTAAATCATTCAATTCTATCCGGTTATTGCGGGGTAGAAATTGCTCCGGGTCCGAAATCTCTTTGGGGATATTTTTTAGTACAATTTCAAAATCGACCCAGTTTTCGTTGAACATATCGAAACTTTTTGCATACTGAACGCAATATTCGCGCAGGTTGTCAAGTCCTTCTTCCGAAGTATCGTTACAATAGTTTTTTATTTGTGCAGGGTTGGCAAATTCTTTGGGTACTTTTATAAAAATAGCTTTTACAATGTTCCGCGTAAGTTTGAAATTTTCGATGTTATTAAGATAGTATTCTTCAACCTGACTGTCGGTTACCGTGGTATCCATCCGTTGTTTCATCAGTTCATTTTTGTATTTGTAGATGATCAGCGAATTGCGGTAATCCTGTAGTTCTTTCGTAAGATCTTTTTGTTCAGGGGAGAGGTTTTCTTCTGCCTTTTGAATTAACAGTTCCTGTTTAACCCATTTTTTAATATAATCTTCAGTCATCAAAATACTGTCTTCCTTGCTTGTACCAGCAGGGATTACATCGCTGATATCGTCTGAATAAAGTTGACGGGTGCCAACTTCGGCAACAACAATTTTTTCGGGATCGTTATTTTGGTTACAACCGAAGGCGACAAACCCGAAAATAAAAAACCAACCATATTTTTTTATCCAATCAGGCACCTGGTATCGACTTTAAAAGTTTTTTGTTCACTTTTGTTTTGTATTTTCCCTTCAGTTCTTTAAGCCATTCTTTTTCGATATAATTTTGATAATCAGAAATGTAAAGACCACGCGCCTCGTCGAGAGTTTTGGGCTCCGGAGGAATTTTGTCGCCTCTGATAAACGTATTCTCTCCAACAAAATTTTGCGGTTCAGGGGCGTTCCATACAAAATAGTCCACTATCGGGTGGCTACCTTTTTCCCAGGCTCCTTCGGTAATGCTTATTTTATTCGTGTCGGTATTCATTACCGACAAAATTTCGTCGCTGTTCATTCCGGCTGCAAAATATTTTTCGGCTTCTTCTTTTGCTTCCGCGCTGGTACAAACCACCACGTATCCTTTAAACCGCTCTTCCCACAAATATTTTCCCTTGTTTTTCCTGAAATATAATTCAAGCCCGGTACTGTCTTTTGCGGCGTAGTCCCATATTTTCTGTTCCGATATGTTAAACAGTAAAATTCCATCGTGGTATTCCTGCAGCAGGTATCTGAACTCGGGGTATTTGTTTTCGAGTTTTGAGTCCTCCAAACGTGTAATTTCAGCTTCTATCCAGTTTTCAACATGTTCGGTATAAAAGCCAGTTTTACGGTTTTCTTTTTCAAGGAATGTGTTGAAAGCCTCCAGCCCGTAACTTTTGTGGTCGATAACAAAAAGTTCAAAATTCCTGTTGTCCGGATACTGTCCAATATTTTTGCCTTTCAGCCATTCCAAATTTTCAGTATTTTCTTTGAAATGATATTCCTTTTTTAATTTTTGGATGAACAGTTTTTTGCTGGTAAAACTTCGTTCCGGGTCTTTTTTTATGCGGTTCTCAATTTCGCCCTTCACCTGTTCAAATGGCGCAACAGCCCTGGAGTCCAATTTTTTAATGATGTGATACCCAAACGACGTTTCGATGGGCGTGGAATAATCGCCAATGTTTTTTAAGGCAAAAGCCGGTTCCGAGAACTCGGGAATCATCCGGGCTGCCGAAAACCAGGGCATTTCGCCACCCTGGACCGCTGAACGTTTGTCATCCGAATATTTTTTGGCCATTTCAGCAAAGTCGGCTCCGTTTTTTAACTGACTGTAAACGGAATCGATTTCCGATTTTAACTGTTTTTTTGCTGCCGCGGTTGCCCCTCCCTGCGGAAACATTTTCATGATGTGCGCCACTTTAATTTCGCCACGGTTTTCACGAATATCGTTTACTTTAATCAAATGATATCCGAACGAACTTCTTACGGGAGCAGAAACCTGACCTTCCGGAGTGGAAAAAGCGGCGTCTTCAAATGGCGCCACCATCTGGAAAGCCGAGAAATATCCGAGGCTGCCACCGTTTGTTTTTGCCGACGGGTCTTCGGAATATTCGCGCGCGGCTTCATTAAAATCTTTCCCCGCAACGATTTGTTCTCTTAATCCCGTGATTTTTGAAAGAACAGTCTGCACCTGGCTTTCCGGCGCATTTTTATCCAACATAAAAAGAATGTGGCTTGCGCTTACCTCTTTTTTCATTCGGTCGTAAAGGTCGTGCACCATTTTGTCTTCAAATTGAATGTCTGTCAGATAGGGTGCTGCAAGTTCTTTCCGGTAGCCGGCCAGTTCGTTGATAAAGGCGGCGGCGGTGTCCATTTTTAGCGATTGGGCTTCCAGTACTTTTAGTTTAAAATTGATAAACAACCCGAGATACTCTTCCGGGGTCTTTTTCTCCGATTCGTTTAACAGGTTATTGTTGTTTTTTTTATAAATACGTTCGAATTCGGCTTTGCTGATTTTTGCTCCGCCAATGGTCAGGATTGTTTCATCGTCCTGCGCATAAACCGTTAGTATTGCGAAGAATAGAAATAGAAGTGAATAAATGCCCCGATTCATTTTAAAAAAATATTTATTGACGGATACTGTAGTTTGGCGCTTCGCGGGTGATACTTACATCGTGCGGGTGGCTTTCCTGCACTCCGGCTACCGAAATCTTTGTGAATTTAGCTTCCTGCAGGGTTTCAATGTTGTGCGCGCCACAATATCCCATTCCGGCGCGAAGTCCGCCCATAAGTTGATAGATAACTTCATAAAGGGTTCCTTTGTAGGGTACTCTGGCTGCAATTCCTTCCGGGACCAGTTTTTTAATATCATCTTCCACATCCTGAAAATAGCGGTCTTTCGATCCTTGTTGCATGGCTTCGATAGAACCCATTCCCCGGTACGATTTAAATTTTCGTCCCTGGTAGAGAATGGTTTCGCCGGGCGATTCTTCCACTCCGGCAAACAGCCCGCCCGCCATAATCGAATTTGCTCCGGCAGCAATCGCTTTTACAATATCGCCCGAGTAGCGGATTCCTCCGTCGGCAATCACCGGGACGCCCGATCCTTTGATGGCTTTTGCCACACTGTAAATGGCCGACAATTGCGGAATTCCAACGCCGGCAATCACCCGGGTTGTACAAATCGAACCTGGCCCAATCCCTACTTTTACCGCGTCGGCCCCAGCATTAACCAGTGCGACAGCGGCTTCTGCCGTTCCGATATTACCGGCTACCACATCTTTTTCAGGATATTTTGCTTTAATTTTTTTTAACGTTTCAATTACCGAAAAAGAATGGGCGTGGGCCGTGTCGATGACCAGCGCATCAACCTGTGCTTTTACCAGTTCGTCAACCCTGTCCATGGTGTCAACCGCAATTCCGATTCCTGCGGCTACCCGCAACCGGCCTTTTATATCTTTGCAGGCCAGTGGTTTATCTTTTGCTTTGGTGATGTCTTTATACGTAACGAGCCCGATGAGTTTGTTGTTTTTATCGACCACCGGAAGTTTTTCAATTTTATATTGTTGAAGAATTTCGGCTGCTTTTTCAAGATTTGTCGATTCAGTAGTCGAAACCAGGTTGTCTTTGGTCATAATTGATAAAATGGGCCGGGACAGATCTTTTTCGAAACGCAAATCGCGGTTGGTTACAATTCCTACAAGATAGCCCGATTCATCAACCACGGGGATACCACCGATTTTGTATTTGGCCATCAGGTAGAGTGCATCTGCCACTTTCTTTTCCGGTGTAATGGTAATCGGGTCGTAAATCATGCCGTTTTCTGCCCTTTTTACCGTGGTTACCTGGTGGGCCTGTTCTTCAATTCCCATGTTTTTATGGATCACGCCAATCCCACCCTCCCGGGCGACGGCGATAGCCATTTTATTTTCGGTAACCGTATCCATTGCCGCGGTTACCACCGGTGTATTGATGGATATGGAACGCGTAAACTTTGAGGTAAGATCGACTTCGCGTGGTAAAACCTGTGAATAGGAAGGGATTAAAAGAACATCGTCGAATGTTAACCCTTCAAAAACCACTTTTTCAGAAAGAAACGACATGGATTTCTTTTTAATGTTTTTAATTAAAGCGCAAAACTACAAAAAAATAGTGTACTGACTGGTGGTATTTTAACCGCGTGACAAGTTTTGAACGATAAAAATTGTTAAAGCTTAAAATGATTTCTTAATTTGTATGAATGGAAATTTTCAGGCAAATATTGACCCGTTACTGGGGTTATCCCGATTTTCGCCCGCTTCAGTTGGAAATCATCCAATCGGTTGCCGGCGGAAAGGATACGCTTGGGTTAATGCCAACCGGCGGAGGAAAGTCCATTACTTTCCAGGTTTATTCTTTGTCGCAAAAAGGAATTTGTGTGGTGATAACACCGTTGATTGCGCTGATGAAGGATCAGGTAGAAAACCTCAACCGGCGGGGAATAAAAGCGCTGGCCATACACAGTGGAATGTCGGCCACGGAAATCAGGATTACACTCGACAATGCGGTTTGGGGCGAATATAAATTTCTGTATGTTTCGCCCGAACGGTTAAATTCTGAACGGTTTACCGAAAGACTGGCCCAAATGAATGTTAACCTGGTAGCCGTTGACGAAGCGCACTGTATTTCGCAGTGGGGGTACGATTTTAGGCCAAGTTACCTGAATATTGTTCAGCTCCGCCAAACTTTGCCGGAAGTTAAGTTTTTGGCGCTGACAGCCACAGCAACACCAAAAGTGGCAGATGATATTCAGGAAAAACTGGGTTTCAGGGAAAAGAACCTGCAGAAAATGTCGTTTCAGCGCGAAAACCTCAGTTATATTGTTCGGCTGGTGGAGAATAAAATGGGCTACCTGCTTGAAACACTGAAAAAAACAGCCGGCTCGGGAGTTGTTTATGTGAGGAGCCGGAAATTGGCGCATGAAATTGCGGATGAATTACGGAAAAATAAAATTTCGGCCGATTTTTATCATGCGGGTTTGAGCAACCACATTCGCAGTTTTAAACAGGACATGTGGCTTGAAGGAAAAACAAGGGTAATTGTGGCCACGAATGCTTTTGGTATGGGAATCGACAAGTCGGAGGTGCGCTTTGTTATCCATGTCGATCCGCCCGATTCGCTGGAGGCCTATTTCCAGGAAGCGGGGCGCGCCGGACGTGACGGGAAAAAGGCGGCTGCCGTTTTGCTGTTTAACAACGCCGACAAAACAAGGTTAAAAAAATATGTAGCCGTTGCTTTTCCTGAAATTGTTTCGATAAAAAAGGTTTACCATTCACTTTGCAACTATTTGCAGATTGCCGAAGGTTTTGGTAAATCGCAGGTTTTCGAATTTAGCCTTCCCAATTTTGCGCAGGCTTTTAAATTTCAGCAGGCGGTGGTTTACAACAGCCTGAAACTTTTACAACGCGAAGGTTACCTGGAGTTTACCGAAGAAGTGGACAGCCCGTCGAGGATTTATTTTACCGTTTCGCGTGACGACCTTTACAAATTTCAGGTGGCCAACGCTAATCTCGATGGGTTTATCAAACTGATTTTGAGATCGTACACCGGGCTTTTTTCCGGCTATGTAGTTATCGACGAGGAACTGCTGGCCAAAAGGGCGGGTATTTCACAAGAAATGGTTTATGACTTTCTGAAACATTTGCGAAAATCGAAAATTATCGATTACGTACCACGCAACCATACTCCTTATATTTTTTTCAGCAAAGAACGGATTAGCGCCGACCGGTTAAAAATTTCGAAAGAAAATTACGATTTACGAAAGATTGATTATTCCAACCGTATTCAGTCGGTTGTTGATTATGCCACCAGCAAAACGACCTGCCGGAGTCAGCTTCTTTTGAACTATTTTGGAGAAACCGACGCGCCGGCCTGCGGGCACTGCGATGTTTGTAAAGCGGTAAAATCGCTGGAGATGAGCGATTTTGAATTTAATGAAATCAGCGACAGGATTAAAAAATTAATTGAGGTTCCCTGTACCTACGAGAACCTTCTTTTTAACCTCGAAGGTAATCAGGAGAAAATGCGGCAGGTGGTAAAATGGCTGCTCGACAATAACAAAATTATTTACCGCATTGATAACAAACTGGAATGGGCACTGAAAAAGTAAGTGGGGCCAGTTTCCGGTCACAAGATCAAATACTTCCGGATATATTTCAAAATATCCGGGTGTACGACAAATTTCACATTTACGATTTCGATGCGCCTGACCGACTTCGTCATTCAGGCGGGCCTTTCCTGACGAAGCGGCAGACGACCTAAAAGCTGCTTTGTTTCGCTCCTAAAGGAGCTTCGCCCGATGCGACGGACGTATTTTATTTCTACCATACTGCCACTCCCGCGGAGATTTTAGAAGGGAAATAACAACCCAGTCCCGGCGGGACGACACAAACCAATAACAATGATGCCGGGTATAAATAATAAGAGTTGGGAAAGGTTATTCTTTTGGTAATTTTGTTGTACACCCACTTTCTCTGCAGATATCTTCTTTTTGAAAGACTTCCATGTATTTTAAAAAGTGATTTCCCTGTCTCAATTGTTTCCTACCCCTCCACACTCAAAAATCTTTTTTACTTTTGCGTCAGTTTTCGATTGATAATTAAGATGGAAGATAATACACATCAGGTTGTTTATTCAAAGAATGTAATCGAATTTGTTACCGTGGCCAACGAATATTGTTTCGGGATTGAAAATGTGAACAAATATTCCGTGGCGGAAAACCTTTTGAAACTACAGAAGTTTTTGCCCCTTCTTTATTTGAAAGCTGCGTTGCTGCCCAAAGCCGAAAGGCTGCTCGACGAAGAACTTGAAAAATATGTAACCGAACTCGATTATAATGTTTTGCATCAAAAGTGGCTGCACGAATTGAATGAAAACGACAGTTATTATGAGGTTTTCGACCCGGGAATCCAGTTTGGGAACGAAACTGTAACAGCCAGTATCTCGGAGAATCTTCTGGATATTTACCAGGATTTAAAGGATTTTCTGATGAGTTACAGTATTGGGAACGACGAGGTAATGAACGACGCTTTATACGAATGTTTGTACCGGTTCGAAGAATCGTGGGGACAACGGCTGGTAAATGTGTTACGGGCAATCCACATGTTACTCTACAGTGGAATTGATTTTTCGGAAAGAGAAAAAAAAGAGGATGTTAAACCGGGGACGGGTAATCCAAAATGGCTCGACAATTTTTGGGGAACCGAAACCGACGACGACAAATAATATGTTTAAAGAAAGTATAACAAAAGAAGAGTTGACTGATTTACCTTTGAAATGGTTCAACGGGGAAATTGTTTTGGTCGATTCACAGGAGAAGATAAAACATGCAGCGGCGGTTTTGGCCGAAAACAAAATCATTGGGTTTGACACCGAAACCCGGCCTTCCTTTAAAAAAGGCGTGGTGAACCACGTTTCGCTCCTGCAGCTTTCCACAAAAAAACAGGCGTTTCTTTTTCGTACCAATTTGATTGGGTTACCATCCGAAATCGTTGATATTCTTGCCAGTCCGCAAATTATAAAACCAGGTGTGGCCATTCGCGACGACATAAAAGGACTGCAGGTTATCCGGAAGTTTAAACCCGGAGGTTTTGTCGAATTGCAGGACTTTGCCAAAGACCGAGGCATCCAGGATTTCAGCCTGAAAAAAATGGTAGCCATTGTTTTGGGATTCCGGATTTCGAAAACCCAGCAACTTTCGAACTGGGAGGCCGATTCACTTTCCGAGGCCCAATTGATTTACGCCGCCACCGATGCCTGGGCCGCTCTTGAAATCTATGAAAACTTCTCCAATTAGTTAGGACATGCAAAGTTTAGCCAAAATAATCCTGAAATCGGGAAAAGATCAGTCGCTGAAAAGGTTTCATCCGTGGGTGTTTTCGGGGGCAATCAAAAAAATTACAGGAAATATCTCCGAAGGCGATTTGGTAGCAGTCTATTCAAACAAAGATGAATTTCTGGGTTTGGGACATTATCAAATCGGTTCAATTGCCGTAAGGATAATTTCTTTTTCCGAAATAACTCCGGATTACGATTTCTGGAAAAGCAAAATAGAAAAGGCCTGGGATTATCGCCGGTCGCTGGGATTTGCTGAAAATACAGAGACCAACGTTTTTCGTTTCATTCATGCGGAAGGGGATGGAATGCCGGGTTTGATTGCCGATTATTACAACGGCACAGTGGTGTTGCAAATGCACTCCATCGGGATGTATTTTATTCGCGAAGAATTGGTGAAAGCATTGCGCGAAGTTTTGGGCGAAAAGGTAAAAGCCGTTTACGACAAAAGCGCGAAAACTCTTCCTTTTAAAGCCGATATTCAACCCGAAGATGGTTTTCTTTTTGGAGAAAGCGCTGAAAATGAGGTGTTGGAATATGGGCTGAAATTTAAAGTTGACTGGCAGGAAGGTCAAAAAACGGGCTTTTTTATTGATCAGCGCGAAAACCGCCGGTTGGTGCAGCAGTATGCTGAAAACCGCGATGTGCTGAACATGTTTTGTTACACCGGAGGATTTTCGTTTTACGCATTAAAAGGTGGCGCAAACCTGGTTCACTCGGTAGATGCCTCGGCAAAAGCCATCGATCTGACCAACGAAAATGTGGAACTGAACTTCCCCGGCGACCCGCGACACACCGCATTGACCGCCGATGCCTTTGAGTATTTAAAGGAAATTAAAGATAAATACGATCTCATTATCCTTGATCCGCCGGCTTTTGCCAAACACCGCGATTCCATCCACCAGGCGTTGCAGGGTTACAAACGGATAAATACACGGGCATTCGAACAAATCAGAAGCGGCGGGATTTTGTTTACTTTTTCCTGTTCGCAGGTCGTTTCAAGGGAGAGATTCCGCGAAGCTGTGTTTTCGGCAGCCGCTATTTCAGGCCGTTCGGTGAGGATTTTGCACCAGTTGACACAACCCACCGATCATCCCGTAAATATTTACCACCCCGAAAGTGAGTATCTGAAAGGGCTGGTTTTGTATGTAGAATAAAATTAAATGTTGATACGTTATGGCTGACAAACTTCTTTCAGATAAATATAACAACCAGTTAAAAGGAAAACCGATTGTTGAAAAACTTCAGTTTTTGGTTGAAAACCATGCGGGGAAGGTCATCTTCACCACGAGTTTTGGTTACGAAGACCAGGTGATTACCGACCTGATTTTCAGGAATAATTTTGCGGTGGAAGTGATAACGCTCGACACCGGCCGCATGTTTGAAGAAACGTACAAGGTTTTCCGAAGCACCCTCGAAAAATATGACAAACCCATTAAAGCTTATTTTCCGCCGGCGGAAAAAGTGGAGCAGCTTTTAAAGGAAAAGGGTCCGTTTAGTTTTTATGAATCGCTCGAAAACCGGAAAGAGTGCTGTTTTATCCGGAAAGTGATTCCATTAAAAAGGGCGCTGAACGGAAACGAAATCTGGATTACCGGTTTACGCGCTTCGCAGTCGGAGAACCGCAGCGACATGAAGGAGTTTGAATGGGACGAAGGCAATCAAATCGTAAAATACAATCCGTTGCTGGAGTGGAGCCTGGAAGAAGTAAAAGATTACGTTCAAAAAAATAACGTTCCCTACAATATTTTACACGACCGTGGTTTTGTGAGCATCGGTTGCGAACCCTGTACGCGGGCGGTCAAACCCGGTGAAGATTTCCGCGCCGGCCGCTGGTGGTGGGAGCAAAACTCGGGGAAGGAGTGCGGGTTACATTCCAGTCATTAAAGTGTAATTTGAGTTACATTTCTTTGTTAATCTTCTTTTTTGAATCATTATTTTTTCTTTTCCATTTAAAAGAACAGGAATGACTAAATAGTGTGTATATTTCCTTCCTCAAAATTCTAAATGAAAACATTATCCGGGAAGGTATTGGAACAATTGGGATGGAAAATAGAAGGCGATTTTCCTGAAATCAAAAAATCGGTGACCATATTTGCACCACACACAGCACACATCGATGCCATATACGGTAAACTGGGATTTACCGAGCTTGGAGTCAAATATAAGTTCCTTTCCAAAAAAGAACTGTTCTTTTTTCCGATGAACCTGGTTATGCGGAAATTTGGTTCCATCCCGGTGCGTGGCGTTAAAAATGTAAATGCAATTTACCAGGTTATTGATATGTTGAATAAGGCCGATGAATTGCATATTGTTGTTTCGCCCGAAGGCAGGATTAAAACGGCACCGGTTTGGAACAAAGGGTTTTACCACATGGCGGTCAAATCCAATGTCCCGATTGTGGTTGCCTACATCGATTACAAAGAAAAAGCAATGGGGGTGAAGGGCGTCATTTACGATACAGGGGATTACAATTCTGTATTAAAACAGATGAACGAATATTACAGGGACGTTACCGGGAAATGCCCTGAACAGTTTATTTTGCAAGAGGTTGACTAA
>CAYWBV010000045.1:11437-18413 GCA_964455785.1 uncultured Maribellus sp. | reverse complement strand
AAATTATCCGGTTTTTGCAACGCCAGCAAATTGGCGAAGAGATCAGGGATTTGGGTTTGGAAGGACAGATGCAGAAAAAAGGCACGCCAACCATGGGCGGTATTATTATCCTTTCAGCCATTATAATTCCAACGTTGCTGTTTGCCCGCCTCGACAATATTTATATCCTGCTCATGCTGATTACGACAGCGTTCCTCGGTCTGATCGGCTTTGTTGACGATTATATCAAGGTTTTCCTGAAAAATAAAAAAGGGTTGGCCGGAAAATTCAAAATATTGGGACAGGTAAGTTTAGGTCTGTTTGTTGCCGGAACACTCTTTTTAAGCGATGACGTGAAAGTACGCCAGCATGTTAAAGATGCCAGTGGAAAAGATCTCAAAGAACTGATAATCGATCCGAAAACAGGCCAGCAGAGTATGCAATTTGTAACTCAGGATATTAAATCGACTAAAACAACACTTCCGTTTATCAAACAGAATGAGTTTGATTATGAATGGCTTGTTGCATTTGCCGGTAAAGCATCATCGTGGCTGAAATGGGTGTTGTATGCAGTGACAATTATTTTTATTATTACTGCGGTTTCAAATGCTGCCAATTTAACCGACGGTATCGACGGGCTGGCGGCAGGAACTTCGGCCATCAGCGGCGCTACACTTGGGGTGCTGGCTTACGTAAGCGGTAACATTATTTACGCTGACTATCTTAACATCATGTACATCCCAAATATTGGTGAACTAACCATTTTTGTTGCTGCTTTTATTGGCTCTACTGTCGGGTTTTTATGGTATAACTCATATCCGGCACAGGTTTTTATGGGCGACACGGGAAGTCTCGCCCTGGGCGGAATTCTGGCCGTTTTTTCAGTAATCATCAGGAAAGAGATTCTCATTCCTTTGTTGTGTGGCATTTTTCTTATCGAAAATTTTTCGGTAATGATTCAAGTAACCTGGTTTAAATACACCAAACGGAAATATGGCGAAGGGCGCCGGGTGTTTTTAATGAGCCCCATTCATCATCATTATCAGAAAAAAGGAATACCGGAAGCAAAAATTACAACCCGCTTCTGGATTGTGGGGATTATTCTGGCCGTCATAACCATCGTAACATTAAAAATCAGGTAAATGCAGAAAAGGTTAGTTATACTTGGTGGAGGCGAGAGCGGTGTGGGCGCTGCAATCCTCGGATTAAAAAAGGAATTTGCCGTCTTTCTTTCCGACCTGGGAAAAATCAAAGAGAAATATAAAAACATTCTTACAAAGTATTCCATTGAGTTTGAAGAAGGACAACATTCGGAACAAAAAATACTGGAAGCCGACCTTGTGGTAAAAAGCCCCGGAATCCCTGAAAAAGCGCCGATAATCAAACAACTTCACGAAAAAGGAATTCCGGTGATTTCGGAAATCGAATTTGGCGGGCGTTACAACACCGCAAAAACAATTTGTATTACCGGCAGCAACGGAAAAACAACCACGACTTTGCTCACCTACCACATCCTGAAAAATGCCGGGCTGAATGTTGGCCTTGCCGGGAATGTGGGAGATAGTTTCGCCTGGCAGGTAGCCGAGAAAAATTTCGATGTTTATGTGATTGAACTCAGTAGTTTTCAACTCGACGGGATGTTCGATTTTAAGGCAGACGTCGCAGTGTTGATGAATATTACGCCCGATCACCTCGACCGTTACAACTACGAAATGCAAAACTACGTCGATTCAAAATTCAGGGTCATTCAAAATCAAACGGAGAACGACTATTTTATTTATTGCGCCGACGACGAAATTACCCGGAAAGAAATCGGGAAAAGAGAAATAAAGGCAGTTCGCGTTCCTTTCGGTTTGGGCAAACCAGCCGAACCCGGAGCAGGAATTTCAGAGGGAAAGATTATTTTAAATTTAAATCAAAATCAATTCAGCATGTCAATTCTGGATTTATCATTACACGGACAACACAACACTTACAATTCGATGGCAGCCGGAATTGCAAGTATGGTTTTCGAAATCCGCAACCAGCAACTCAGGGAAAGCCTTTCGGATTTTAAAGGAGTTGAACACCGGCTGGAGCGTTTTCTGAAAGTACACGGAATTGAGTTTATCAACGACTCGAAGGCGACCAACGTCAATTCTACCTGGTATGCGCTGGAGAGTATCCACACACCTGTTGTATGGATTGTGGGCGGAATTGATAAAGGAAACGATTATACCATGCTGGAACAACTGGTACGCGAAAAAGTGAAAGCTATTGTTTGTTTGGGAAAAAACAATACAAAACTTCATGATGCTTTTGGCGGTATCGTAAAAAGTATGGTTGACACGTCGGGTATGCAGGAGGCCGTAAAAGCAGCTTATTACTTGGCCCGCAACGGCGATACCGTGCTGCTTTCGCCTGCATGCGCCAGTTTCGATCTGTTTGAAAACTACGAGGACAGGGGGGCGCAGTTTAAAAAAGAAGTAAGGAATTTGTAGCCAATGGAATTGACAACTCAGAAATTATTCAGGGGCGACAAGGTAATTTGGATAATCCTGCTGCTTTTGTCGCTGATGTCGTTGCTGATTGTTTACAGTTCGACAGGGGCGCTGGCATATCGTCAGGCATCCGGAAATACGCTCCGTTATTTAATCCGGCAGGTATTTTTTCTTGGTGCCGGTTTTGGGGTGATGTTGCTGATGGTGAATATAATCCCGGTGAAAATTTATTCGGTGGCGGCCAATTACCTGCTTTATTTTAGTATTGCCATTCTTTTGCTTACCCTGGCCCTGAAATTTGCAGGTATTGTTAAAGGAAGCGGGCGCACGCTGCTGTTTTTTCAGCCCGCGGAAGTAGCAAAAATTTCACTGATACTTTATACTGCAAAAGTTTTAGGGAAAAAACAAAAGACACAAAGCGACCTTTTTTCAGCATTCAAAAAAATAATTCTGTTTACAGGTATCATTTGCGGGTTGATTTTTTTCTCCAATTTTTCGACATCGGCGCTGCTGTTTGCAACCATTATGTCCATGATGTTTATCGGCCGTATTCCGTTGAAATATTTGCTGATGGTTATTGGCGTCGGGATTGCCATTGTGGTAGCGGTTTATTTTCTGGCCGATAAAATCCCGGGAATTCCATCGAGGGCGCAAACCATAAAAGGCCGTATCGACCGTTTTATCAATGGCGACCCCAGTTCAGAAAAAGGAATTACACAGGCTGACTATGCCAAACTTGCCATTTACGAAGGCGGAATTTTGGGTAAAGGCCCCGGCGATTCGGATGTCAGCAATTATATGGCAGCCGCTTACAACGACTTTATTTTCGCCATCATTATTGAAGAATACGGGTTGATTATCGGGGCGGGGATCATTTTCCTTTATCTGATTTTCTTTTTTCGGGGGGTTGTAATTGTGAGGCGGGCTACACGAACTTTTCCCGCATTTCTTGTGGCAGGGTTTACGCTGCTCCTGGTTTATCAGGCGATGATAAATGTGGGAGTTTCCAGCGGAGTGCTCCCGGTTACGGGACAGCCACTGCCCTGGATTAGTTTGGGCGGGACTTCGCTGCTGTTTACATCCATCGCTTTTGGGTGTATTCTGAGTGTAAGCTACCAAAACCAGGTTGACCGCGAGATTCAGAAACAGCCGGTGCAGGTAAATGCACCCGACGAAGATTATGAAATGGAAAAATAATGAATATTGAACGAGTGATAATCAGCGGGGGTGGAACCGGCGGACATATTTTTCCGGCATTGTCCATTGCAAACGAAATCAGCAGACGATATCCGAATGCTGAAATTTTGTTTGTCGGGGCTTTGGGAAGGATGGAAATGGAAAAAGTGCCTGCAGCAGGGTACAAAATTGTGGGGTTGCCGGTGATGGGTTTTCCAAGAAAACTGGGTCTTAAAACAGTCACTTTTTTTATCCGGCTTCTGAAAAGTGCATCGATGGCGCGTACAATTGTAAAAGATTTTAAACCACAAGTTACTATCGGAGTTGGAGGATATGCCAGCGGTCCATTGCTCAGGGCGGCAGCCGCAAAAAATATTCCAACGCTTATTCAGGAACAAAATTCGTATGCCGGTGTCACCAATAAATTACTGGGCAAAAAAGTAAAATCGATTTGTGTGGCCTACGATAAAATGGAACGCTATTTCCCGGCAGAAAAACTGGTGTTTACCGGAAATCCGGTTCGTGAAAATTTGCTTCGGGAGTTGCCTCTGAAAGAGGAGGCAATTCAGTATTTCGGTTTAAACCCGGCAAAAAAAGTAGTTCTTATTGTGGGAGGAAGCCTCGGCGCCCGTTCTATAAATAACGCTGTTCTTCAGAATATTGAATTTATTGCACAGTCGGGTGTGGATTTTATCTGGCAGACCGGCGCCATCTATTACAAAAAAATTCAGGAGGAATTAAAAGAAAAGAGACCGGAAAACCTGCATATTCATGAATTTATTTCACGTATGGATTTGGCGTATTCCTCAGCCTCAATAATAATTTCACGCGCAGGCGCCGGGACTATTTCCGAATTGTGTTTGGTCGGAAAACCGGTTGTTTTGGTTCCGTCGCCCAATGTTGCCGAAGATCATCAGACTAAAAATGCAATGGCACTTGTTGAAAAAGAGGCTGCCGTAATAATCCGTGACAATGAAATCGGAGAAAAGCTTTTTCCCGAAGTTCTCCGGTTGATTAGCGATGAGGAAAAGTGTATCAGGCTTTCAGAAAAAATTAAAATGCTGGCAAGGCCCGATGCAACAAAAAATATAGTTGACGAGGTAGAAAAAATTCTGCAAAAATGAACAACCTTCGAAATATTAAAAATGTCTATTTCCTCGGTATCGGGGGAATTGGAATGAGCGCGCTTGCCCGTTATTTTAAATTTACAGGCAGGAACGTGGCCGGATACGACCGCACTCCGACAACACTGACCCAGTCGTTGCAGGAAGAAGGAATCGATGTCCATTTTGAAGACGACATCCGTAAAGTTCCAAAAAGCTGGGATCCGGCGGAAACACTGGCTGTTTTTACGCCGGCATTGCCATACGATCATACTGAACTTTCCTGGTTCCGTGAAAAACCTATGGGTTTACTAAAAAGAGCCAAAGTTCTCGGAATGATTTGTAACGAAAAAAGCGGGATTGCCATTTCGGGGACCCACGGAAAAACCACGGTAAGCACCATGACGGCTAATATTCTGAATCATACTGAAAAAGGATGCGGCGCTTTTCTTGGCGGGATTTCCAAAAATTTTGGCAGCAACCTGCTCCTTCCCAAAGAAGACTCGCCGTGGATAGTAGCTGAGGCCGACGAATTTGATCGCTCATTTCTCCATTTGCAGCCTCAACTGGCTCTGATAACTTCAATTGACGCCGACCATCTTGACATTTATGGCGACAGGGAAAAAATTGTGGAGGCGTTTGAAAAGTTTATTTCGCAAATCAAACCGGGCGGGAAACTGGTCATAAAAAAAGGGGTTGTGATAAACACCCAAAAAACTTCGGCACAATTATTTTCTTATGCTTTGAACGGAGATGCTGATTTTACCACAGTCGATTTAAATCTCGACAGTGAAGGATGTTACCGGTTTGGGCTGAAAACGCCTGACGGAATTATTGCTAACTGTAAAATGGGGTACCCGGGGCTTGTAAATGTCGAGAATGCTGTGGGCGCTGCTGCTTTGGCCTTTTTGGCCGGGGTTCCGGCAAACCAGATAAAGGCGGGGATTGAAGATTATCAGGGGGTGGTTCGCCGTTTCGATGTACGTTTCAAAAACGAAAAATACATCTTTATCGACGATTATGCGCATCATCCGGAAGAGTTAAAAGCCGTTATAACTTCGGTAAAATCTCTTTATCCCCGCAAAAAACTGACTGGAATTTTTCAGCCGCATTTGTATTCGCGCACCAAAGATTTTGCCGCTGAATTTGCGGCCAGTCTCGATTTGTTAGACAGTGCGGTCCTGGTTCCATTATATCCGGCGCGGGAAGAACCAGTAAAGGGAGTTTCATCTGAAATTATTTTTGATAGAATGAAACTGGAACATAAATTTTTGATGACAAAAGACGAAACGCTGGAGTGGTTGAAAAATTACGACACTGAAATTATTCTGACGATGGGTGCCGGCGATATCGACCGGATGGCGGAACCTATTATGGATGTGCTTAAAAACAAAGAGTGATGTTACGCAAGTTATTCAAATTGACAGGTATTTTGGGGCTGGTGGCTTTTTTAATAGTTACGCTTGCTTTTTCTGTCCATGAATACAGGAATGTTACCTGCCGCAACATCGAAGTTGATTTTCGGGATGATGATGTCATCCGGTTAAATAAAGAGGAAATTGTCAGGATGGTTAAATCGGCCGACAAAAAGCTGATTGGTAAAGAATTGAATGAGATTAACGCTGACAGTATTGAAAGAGTGGTGGAAAAACACCGTACCATTTTGAAAGCCGATGTTTACAAAGTGATCGTTAAAGACAGTACATCTTATAAAGGGGTTTTGGCGGTAAAAGTGAGGCACCGCGAACCTTTAGTCCGGGTTATGGAGCCGTCAGAAACTTATTATCTCGATAAATACGGCAAAAAATTTCCGGTTTCAACTCATTATGCTGCCGATGTTTTAGTGGTTACCGGAACTTTTAATGAACAGTTTGCAAAGGAACAACTTATTCCTTTTGTCCTTTATGTTGAGGACAATAAGTTCTGGAAACCACAAATCGAACAGATACACATTGAAAAGGATGGCGACGTAATTCTGACCCCGCTGGTTGGGGATCATTTGATCGAACTGGGAAGTTTTGAAAACTACGAGGAAAAACTACGAAATATGAAATCGTTTTACAGCCAGGTGCTGGCAAAAAGTAACTGGCATAAATATAAATGGGTGAGTGTAAAATACAACAATCAGGTAATCGCAAAAAAAAGATAGGATATGGCCGCAAAAAGTAATCTTTCTGTTGTTATCGACATCGGTACTTCGAAAATAGCAGCTCTTGCCGGACAAAAAACGGAGGAGGG
>CAYWBV010000045.1:0-11337 GCA_964455785.1 uncultured Maribellus sp. | reverse complement strand
TCGACATCGGTACTTCGAAAATAGCAGCTCTTGCCGGACAAAAAACGGAGGAGGGAAAAATCGAAATCCTGGGAATGGCACAAGCTCCTTCAAAAGGAATAAAGAGGGGCGCGGTTTTTAATATCGACGATGTCGCTACTGCGGTAAATCTGGTCATCGGCGAAATAGAAAACCAGACAGAAGAGGAAGTTCGAACGGTTAGTGTTTCTTTTGCCGGACAGTATATGAAAGCTTTAAAATACAGGGGATACCGTTATACTTCGGGCGAAGGGGTGGTTACAAAGGCCGATTTAAACGAATTGTACAACGAAGCCAGAAACCTCAAAGTAGAGCAGGATTATAAAACAGTACACGTAATTCCGCAGTCGTTTTTGGTCGATGAAGAAGCCGCAGACTTAAATCCTGTCGGAATTACCGGTCGGAAACTTGAAGCCAATTACAAGTTGATTATTGTTCCGGAGGTTCAGCTAAATAATATTCAGAAGGTTTTTGACAAATTGGGAATAGAAATCGAAGAGATTGTCCTTTCTCCGCTTGCCGTTTCTGAAGCTGTTCTTA
Source organism: uncultured Maribellus sp. (assembly GCA_964455785.1). Taxonomy (GTDB): domain Bacteria; phylum Bacteroidota; class Bacteroidia; order Bacteroidales; family Prolixibacteraceae; genus Draconibacterium. The sequence goes on along the minus strand of CAYWBV010000045.1, from coordinate 10,779 downwards.
CGGATGATGAAAAAGAGATTGGAGCGATGGTTCTTGATATTGGCGCAGGAACAGCCAAACTTGCCTTTTACCACGAAAATGTTTTGGCACACATGGCGGTGGTGCCGTTTGGAGGAAATGTAATTACCAGCGATATTAAGGAGGGCTGTTCCATCCTTGCAAAATGGGCGGAACAGCTAAAAATAAAATACGGACAGGCTTTGGGTGATTTTGCCGACGAACAGAAAGTGGTTACTATTCCAGGTTACAACGGATGGGAACCCAAAGAGATTTCGTTCAAAAGTCTGGCTTTTATTATTCAGGCGCGTCTCGAAGAGATTGTTGACAGTGTTTTTGTCCAGTTGGAAAAGTCCGAAATCGATGGGCAGGTTGGTTCCGGAATAGTTATTACCGGTGGAACCTCCAATCTGAACAACGTAATTTCGCTTGTAAAATTCCGCACAGGAATGGACGCCAGAAAAGCTTTTTCTGTCATTCACCCGGTAAATAAAAGAAAAGAATTTCAGAATCATGAATACCTTACTGCGCTCGGCCTTCTAAAGTTATCGTTAAACAATACACCTGTATTCCAGGAAAATGGGAAAGAAAAGGAAAAGGAAAAACAAAAGAAAACGAAGCGGAAAAAGGATGGGAATGGTTCGTCGTGGATGAGGGTTGTTCAGGGCGTACTCGATTATATTGACGACGATAACGACGATGTTGCAATGAAATAAAAAGATAAAAATATGGCTGTTGAATTAGTAAATTTTCAGTTTCCAAAATCTTCATCTTCAATTATTAAGGTGGTAGGTGTCGGTGGTGGTGGCTGCAATGCGGTCAACCACATGTTTGAAGAAGGGATTACCGGCGTGGATTATATTATCTGTAATACCGATTCGCAGGCGCTGGAGTTAAGCCCGGTACCGATAAAAATTCAGCTGGGAGTAACGCTCACCGAAGGGCGCGGCGCCGGAAACCAGCCTGAAATGGGAGAGGAAGCGGCTCGTGAAAATTACGAGGATATCAAAAAGGTGCTGAAAGACAACACCAAAATGTTGTTCATAACTGCCGGAATGGGTGGCGGAACCGGAACCGGAGCCGCTCCTGTTATTGCCGGCCTTGCGCGCGAACTCGATATCCTGACGATTGCAGTTGTGACCATCCCGTCGCCTGCCGAAGGTAAAAAACGATTTGGACAGGCTATGGCTGGTATCAAAAAATTGGGTGGTTTTGTTGATAGTATGCTGGTGGTAAGTAATCAGCGCCTTCAAAGTATTTTTGGCGATTTGCCTGCCCGACAGGCTTTTAAGATGGCCGACAATATTGTGTCAACAGCGGTAAAAGGGGTGGCCGAGATTATTACCGTTCACGGAAATGTTAACATCGATTACACCGATGTGCACACGGTAATGCACAACAGCAAAGTGTTTATTATGGGTACCGGCCTGGCATCGGGCGAGGGCCGCGCTATGAAAGCGGTAAACCTGGCGCTTGAATCGCCGTTACTCGACAGCAACGATATTTACGGCACCAAAAATATACTTCTCAATATTATTTCAGGAAAAGAGGAAATACGGATTGGTGAAATTGGAGAAATTATTGAAACGCTTCAGCAAAAGGCCGGGCAGGAAGCTGATATTATCTGGGGTAACGGTTATGATGAATCTCTGGGAGACAATATCAGTGTCACAATTCTCGCAACCGGTTTTAAAACCAACCCGAACCAGATTCTGCAACCAAAAATGGAACCTGAAAAGTTTGATCTTGAAGATGAAGTAAATAAGAAAGTTATTGTACAGCAAGAAAATGAAAACAGTTTCGTTTTTGAAGAAGAGCCGGACGATAACCAGTTTGAATTAGAGATGGAAGAACCTGAAGTTTATGTTCAGCCTAAAAAGGCATTTGCAGAGAAACCGTTATTTTCCAGAAAAAAAGATCGGGTTCAAAAAAAGAAAACAAGAACGGACGAACCGGTTACTGAACCCAGTATCGACAACTGGTTCTATAAAAACTTCGGGCTTGGAAGGCTGTTTAATGATGATGACGATCAAACATTGGATGAGTAAACCCTTTTAAACTTAAAATATAGTAATATGACAGAGAATATGGCAAATTTTTCTTTTCCCAAAAAAACAGGATCAGAAATAAAAGTGGTAGGAGTAGGAGGCGGTGGAGGAAACGCTGTGAACCACATGTTCAAGCAGGGAATCCGCGATGTCGATTTTATTATATGCAATACCGATGCGCAGGCACTCGATGCAAGCCCGGTAGAGATAAAGGTTCAGTTGGGATCTTCTCTCACGGAGGGGCGTGGCGCAGGGAACAAACCTGAGAAGGGGAAGGAAGCGGCGCTTGAAAATATAGACGATGTAAAAAAGGCGCTTGCGGAAAATACAAAAATGGTTTTTATCACTGCCGGAATGGGTGGTGGAACCGGAACGGGTGGCGCCCCGGTTATTGCCCAGGCCTGTAAGGAATTGGGTTTTCTTACCGTGGGAATTGTGACCATTCCGTTTAGGAACGAAGGTCGGCGAAGGATTAAACAAGCCATCGATGGAATTGCCGAGCTGGGAAGCCATGTAGATTCTCTGCTGGTGATCAACAACGAGCATATTCGCGATATGTACGGCGATTTTGGTATTTCCGAAGCGTTTTCGCGCGCCGATAATATTTTGGCTACGGCGGCCAAAGGGATTGCTGAAATTATTACTGTTCCGGGTTACATCAACGTCGATTTTGCCGATGTGGAAACCGTGATGCGAAAAAGCGGGCTGGCGGTTATGGGAACGGGGATTGCCAGTGGTGAAACCCGTGCCGAAGATGCCGTGGAAAAAGCGCTGAATTCCCCTCTGCTAAACAACAACGACATCAGGGGCGCTAAAAATATTTTGCTGAATATTACTTCAGGAACAAAAGAAGTAACCATGGACGAAGTTGGACGAATTACCGACTTTGTGCAGAATAAAGCAGGCTTCGATGCCGACCTGATCTGGGGCAACGGGAAGGATGAAGCACTTGGCGAGGATATTTCTGTGACCATCATCGCCACAGGTTTTAGTGCAGGCAGTATTCCAAAAATTACAGAGAACAAACCCGCAGAGAAGGAAATCCATGTTTTTACGGAAAATGTTGTTACTCAGGAACCCATTCAGATGAGTAGGCCGCAGGAGAAGAAACCGCCGGTTCCAACCAATCAGAAAATTATCGAGTTCGATATTACCAGGGAAAAAAAGGAGGTAGTAGAGGAAGATCCTGAGTTCGAATCGCTTTATCCGCGGACAACTCAGGAACGGCATAAAACAGAAAGAAAAGACGTGGTTGCCGATTATTCGCTGATGAGTGATGAAGATGTGGACGAGCTTGAAAATGTGCCTGCATACAAACGCCGTCAGTTGCGGATGAACGACCCGCGTTATGCAAAAAAAACATCCAGTTATTCCGTTACAAAGGAAAACAGGGTTACAAATAAAAATTCATACCTGCACGGGCAGGTCGATTAATTTTAAAACCAATATTATGGCACTATTCGATCAAATAAACAACGACATCAGGGAGGCAATGAAAGCCCGGGAAAAAGAGCGGCTGGAAGCACTGCGGAACATTAAAAAAGTGATGATTGAAGCCAAGACGGCCATCAGCGCAGGTGCTGAACTAACCGACGACGAGTCACTGAAAATTATTTCGAAACTGGCGAAACAGGGAATCGATTCGGCCAAAATTTATAGGGAGCAAAAAAGGGAAGATTTGTATGCACAGGAAATGGCGCAGGTTGCCGTTTATGAAAGCTATTTGCCAAAAAAACTTACGGATGCCGAATTAACTGCTGCAATAAAGGCAATTCTCGAAAAAACAGGCGCTACTTCCATAAAGGATATGGGTAAAGTTATGGGGATGGCAGGTAAAGAGTTGGCCGGAAAAGCCGATGGGAAAGATATTGCAGACAAAGTGAAAAGTATGTTGCAGTAAAAGTTGAAAACCGAAAGCACAAAAAATTGCTGGTATTCAATTGGCTGTGAAAAAAATGCAAAAAGGGTTTGTCGGAAACAAACCCTTTTTGCTGATACAGATATTTGTATTTCTACTGATTAATCTTCGTCGTCAGCTTCACCCGCATCGTCGTCGTCGTATCCGCTGTCATCCTCGTCTTCTTCCGTCATCTGATCGGCAATATGGTCTAAATCCGAATATTTGTCTTCGTAGTCCTGTTTAACTTCGTTTTTCAGGAATCCGTCGTCATCAAAATCATCATCCTCGTCAACAATTCTAACCGCTTCGGTTTCGGTCATTCTCAACATATAATATTTATCCTCGGTTTCAAACGGAAGAGCGGTAACTTTTACACCGTCCTTGTCAAAAAAATGGATCAGGTTATCCGCGAAACCATCGGCGTAAACCAGCTTAATCTGTTCCTGCAGGGCTTTGTCAAGCTTGTTGTAATCTTTTATTACCCTTGGTTTATTTATGGGTGCCATACTTATTCGGTTAAGTTGTTTTTAAACGTGTCTATTATTTTTATATTCTTCAAGAGATGTTTCAACTACTTCAGTGTTGTTTTTTAGTTCCAATATCCACAGCAAATAAATATTTTAGAAACGAGAATTCCAACTGTTCCTAATTTTTTTTTTGACGCTTTATTTTTCCGTACATACAATTTCGGTCGTTACACCAGTTACATTGCGCTCCGGTTTGTTTAAAACCGACTCCAATTCCGATGATTCCGCTCACTGATTTAATCGGATTCATCAGCGAAGACGGCGAAAGTGTTACCCTACAAAAATTATTGGGGAAGAAGCTGAAAAGTTTTTGCTGGTCGGCAACACTCCAGTCGCAGTACCCAGGCGAGAAATGGTTTGAAAGCGACAATCCTTCATGTTCAATTTCAGCTTTTATTTTTTCAAGAATCAATCCGGTTGCTTTTTCGGCTACCATCGAACCAACTACATCGAAAACATAACCCAGCAGAGGATCATCGGTTTGCGAAACTTTTTTCGCATGGTCCGAAATGCCGGAGCCTGCCGTACCAATAAAAAGGGCAGCTTTTTGTGCTTTTTTCAGTTGAGTGGCAACAATCTTTCCTGTGTGAAAATATTGATTTTCAATTTGAATCGATTTTTTTTTAACATCGGTCAGGATAGAATCAAATATCCTGAAACCGCCCCGGATGTCGCAATAATCCGGCGATTCGTACAATCCTCTTTGGATAAGTTCAGGTATCGGCTCCGGCGCCGTTCCTGGTTTATATCCCATTAACTCTTCAATTTCTGCCGGGTTGATTGTAAGGTCGCTAAACAAATATTTCAATTCTTTAAACATACGATTGAAAAACAGGAATGAAATATCGGGTTTTTATCCGGACTTTAAAAAAAAGGGGAAGTGTTTTATTCAATTCCCCCTTTTTCGTGAGTTCCGTATGATTTTAGATCTCCGTAATAATAATTTTTTCAATTTCGTCGCCCTGCCTGATTTTATCAATTACATCCAGTCCTTCAAAAACTTTTCCAAAACAGGTATGATGTCTGTCTAAATGTTTTGTGTTTTCGCGGTTGTGGCATATAAAAAACTGGGAACCTCCTGTATTTCTTCCTGCGTGGGCCATAGAAAGGACGCCTTTGTCGTGATATTGATTGTTCCCGTCAAGTTCACATTTAATTGAGTATCCGGGTCCGCCGGCACCTGTCCCGTCGGGACATCCGCCCTGGATAACAAAATTGGGGATGACCCGGTGAAAAGTTAACCCGTCATAAAATCCCGATTCCGACAAATTAACAAAATTGGCAACGGTACCCGGAGCGTCTTCCTCAAAGAATTTGACCTTCATCACCCCTTTGCCCGTATAAATTTCAGCTACTTTCATTTTAGTCTGTTTTAAATTTTGGCACAAATGTAGAAAAACTTGCCGTAATTCATTATTCTCATGTTGCAGCGTAATGGTGAGATTAATATCTTTAACGGATAAAATAAATCTAAACCAGAAATAATGAGTTTGAAAGTAGTACAAAGCAGGAAAGAATTTATTCGGAGTTTGTCATTGGTGCTGGGCGCCGCTTCACTACCCGGAAGTTTGTTGGCTTCCACCGGAAGTTTGCCTGGATCGAAAATGAAACTTGGCCTGGTTACTTATCTTTGGGCCAAAGACTGGGACATCCCCACCATCATTAAAAACTGCACCGTGGCGAATGTTTTGGGTGTGGAACTTCGGGTTGAACACGCACATGGAGTTACTTTGGATTTGACAGCAAAACAAAGAGCCGAAGTTAAAAAGCAGTTTGCGGATAGTGCTGTGGAGATTATTGGTATGGGGACGAATGAACAATATGACTGGCCAGATCCAAAACGGCTTCAGGAATCGGTGGAAACCACAAAAAAATGGTTGCATCTTAGTAAGGACATCGGGGGGTCGGGAGTTAAAGTGAAACCCAATCAGTTTCACGAAGGAGTTCCCAAAGAAAAAACGTTGGAACAGATCGGGAAAGCGTTGAACGAACTGGGAAAATACGCATTAGACATGGGGCAGCAAATCAGGTTGGAAGTCCACGGAAACGGTACACAGGAACTTCCCAATATAAAACAGATCATGGATCAGGTGCACAATGCCGGTTCAACAGTTTGCTGGAATTGTAACGATCAGGATTTAATTGGTGAAGGGCTGGAATATAATTTTAACCTGGTAAAAGATAAATTTGGTGATATTTGCCATGTCCGCGAAATGAATATCGGTGATTATCCCTACCAGAAGTTAATGAATCTGTTTGTTCAAATGGATTATAAGGGCTGGATATTACTGGAATGCAGAACTGATCCGCAGGATAAAGTTGCAGCATTAAAAGAACAGCGAGAAGTTTGGGCAAAAATGATAAAGAATGCACAAAATTCTTAAATTTGCGCACGTTTTTAGGCCTCTTTAGCTCAGTTGGTAGAGCAGCTCATTCGTAATGAGCAGGTCGTGGGTTCGAGTCCCATGAGAGGCTCAAATGAGAATCGGTTAATGTACGAAAGCGTCCGAAATCATTGATTTCAGACGCTTTTTTTGGCTATAATATGGTTTTGTATTTGTCGAACAGAAATGATGGTGGTTATAAATGGAAGAAGGAGGCTCAACAGCCTCCTTCCTAAATGTTAACCCCCAAACACACAATATGGGATGAATCCCAAATGCACTTCAAAAATAATCAAAAATTTTAAATTAGCTCTTGGAGGCATAGTTTTTTTTAAAGTTTTAACAACTTTTCTCAGTTCGGGACAATAAAGGGCATCTCTTCGCAGTTAAAGGGCAGTCGTTTTACGCAAAAATGGCCTCCTTTAACTGCGAAATGGCACACGTTTTACACAAAAATGCCTCGCTTTAAATTCGATGACTGGAAAAAATGTTACATTTTAACTTTTTTGTTTTATTTTTAAACTATACTAAAATATGGATTTATGAAACGAATCCCGATTAAATCGGGATGAGTTCCATCGGGTGAAAATGTGGATAAAAGAGAAAAAGTATAACCGTTAACGAATCAGTAACTTAATAATTTGTACAGATGAAAATATTTTTGACAGCCATCGTAGTCCTGTTTCTGTCAGCATTACGATTATATGCACAATATCCGGCAATTGAAACCGAACTGGATGTAAAGGTCAAAACATTCCTCGAAGAGAATGCCGACAACTGGCGCGATATGAACGTTCCCCTTTCCGACGGGAAAATTCTTTATGATATTATTCTGAAAAACAATTATAAGAAAGCGGTTGAAATCGGGACTTCGACCGGGCATTCAGCGGTTTGGATTGCCTGGGCCCTGAGTAAAACCGGCGGGAAGTTGATTACCATAGAGATTGATAAAGAACGTTATTTGCAGGCAAAGGCCAATTTCAAAAAGGCGGGAGTGTCGAAGTTTATCGATGCCCGGTTGGCTGACGCGCATGTTCTGGTGCCCAAACTCCCCGGGAAGTATGATTTTGTTTTCAGCGATGCCGATAAATACTGGTATAAAAATTATTTTATTGCCATGGATCCAAAATTAGAGATTGGGAGCTGTTTTACTGCCCACAACACGGCCATGCGTACCAGAGATATCACAGATTTTCTGGACTATGTTGAAAATTTGCCGAATTATGAAACAACGATTGAGCGGAACAGCCGGTCGGGGATTTCCGTCAGCTATAAAAAATCAGAAAAATAAAAGGTTTTGAAACCACCTGATCATAGACTCGATCGGAAACTGGGGCTTTTCCCGGCGGTTAACATTGTAATAGCAAATATGATTGGCGCCGGTATTTTTACAACTACCGGTTTTTTGATGGGTTTTTTGGGCAATCCGCTGTTTATGATTTTGTTGTGGGTGGTTGGCGGAATTATCGCTTTTTGTGGTGCAATTGCCTTTGGTGAACTGGGTGCATCATTTCCCGAGGCTGGCGGTGAATATTTTTTTATAACCAAATTGTTTCATCCGTTACCTGGGTTTTTGAGCGGCTGGCTCTCCCTAATCGTTGGGTTTTCTGCACCCATCGCCGCATCGGCCATCGGATTTGCAAAATATTTCCAGTGGTCTTTCCCCGGATTACCGTTCGTCGATTCATTGAATAATCCCGAAATATTCACAAAAATTCTTGCTATTCTTATTATTCTGATTTTTACACTCATTCATTCCAGGGGAATTGTATTTGGTTCAAAAATCCAAAACGGTTTGTCGATTCTGAAAGTGGCGCTCGTTGTTGGCCTCATTGTAGCTGGTTTTGCAGTGGGGAAGGGGAGTTTTCGTCACTTTGCGGAAGGGCAGCCTTTTCATTTTGACTTTCAGGGATGGAAATCGGCCGGGCTTTCCCTGATGTTTGTCAGTTTTGCTTACAGTGGCTGGAACTCGGCCACATACATCGGTTCCGAGATAAAAAATCCGGGGCGGGTTATTCCATGGTCGTTGTTTATTTCCACAACGGTTGTTCTGATTTTGTATGTATTACTCAATTTGTATTTTGTTTATTCGTTACCGCCTGCAGAAATGGTTGGCGAGCCTGAAATCGGTGCAATGGCTGCTGAGGAATCGTTCGGGAAAAAAGCGGGTACAGTGATTTCACTTCTTATCTCCTTTGCTCTTTTTTCTTCGTTAAGCGCATTTATTATACTGGGGCCCCGGGTTTATTTTGCGATGGCCCGCGAAGGTTATTTTTTCAAATTTGCAGCCCGTATTCATCCCCGGTTTAAAGTGCCGGTGTATGCCATCATTTTACAGAGTTCTATTGCAATTGTCCTTGTTATATCCGGCACTTTCGAACAAATTCTTGTTTACATGGGATTTTCCCTGGGGATTTTCCCGATACTCGCTGTTTTTGGCGTTTTTAAACTGAGGGCAACGGGTAAAAGCGTACTGAAACTTCAGGGATACCCTTATGTACACATTATTTTTATCGTTGCCAGCATTCTTATGCTGACGCTGGCCTTTTTCGAACGACCAGTCGAATCGACGATAGCCATTTTAACCGCTCTCTCCGGCATTCCGGTTTATTACTGGTTTGAAAGGAAAAAGAAGGTTAACCGTTAATTCTGCTTTGACAAATTGGTCTGGAACTGGATTTTTCTTCTTTTTTTACCCCACCCCGGAAGGGTGAAAGAAGAAAAATCCACCTGTTCCCTTTAGGGATTCAGGGTAAAAACAGGTGTATTTTTCTAAAGTGTCAAAGCAGAACTAATGTTTTTATCCAGTCCTTTTAGCATCGAATCGATGGCTTCGCGTGTTTCCTTTTGAAGTGTCCGGTAGTCGGTATTCACCAACGGAGCTCCGTAACCGATGAAAACTTTTGTAACCGGTTTTCCCATTTGTCGGAAAAAGTGGCCAATAAATGTGTCGTTTCCAATCCATGCGTCTTCCACGTCATCGTAATGAATTGCCATCGGGATAACCGGGATGTTGGCGTCGGCGGCAATTTTGAAACTTCCTTTTTTGAAAGGTTGGGTCAGTGGCCCTTTCGAAGTTGTTCCCTCCGGGAAAAGTGTTACCGGGATGTTCTGGCTTATCGATTCTTTTATTTTATTCATGGTGGTCACCAGGCTCGATATTTCAGAACGGTTAACGAGGATGGAACTGGTTACCCGGGCGCCTAATTTTCCAAACGGCCATTTTTCAATTTCAGCTTTCCCAACCATTGCCGAAGGCGTGAGACCGGCCACAATAAAAATATCGAGGTAACTTCGGTGGTTGGGCATCAAAATAAAATTTTTATTTTCCGGCAGTTCGTTCCGGGTTATTTTTATCCCGAGGAAAAAGATGATACTTTTTCCCCAGGTACGCATTACCCACTGCTGCAACCGCTGACTGAATCCTGAAAACTGCAGCCAGAACCAGCCAATCACAACGACATACCCCGACATAAAAACAACAAAAAGCAGCCTGAGTAAAGCCAGGGGGAACAGAAAAATAATACGTAAAATTTTCATAACACAAATATGGAAAAAGATAGTGCTGAAAATGAAATTTTGATATTGGAAAATGCCGGATTATTTTAAAATCTTTTGTTTCTTCGAAATAAATCGTTGTAAACTTTTGAAAGTTATGAAATCGATAAACAAGCACCTCTTTTTATACTCCGTTTGGTTGTCCCTGGCTTTATTGTCGTGTTCGAAAAAAGAAACCGACGGCCCGTATTTTGGGAATGGTTTTCATAACGGCTGGGCAGACCAAAACTCAATTGTGATTTGGACAAGGCTAACCAAAACCCCGGAAGGAAATTCAGAAGGAAAAAAGTTTTTACGTCCTTCAGCCGGGGAACACCGTAAACTTGACAGGGAAGCGAATCCTGAAAATATTTACAAAGCGCAGA
>CAYWBV010000044.1:0-18434 GCA_964455785.1 uncultured Maribellus sp. | reverse complement strand
TGTTCCGAAACAGTCCCTGGATTTTTCACTCCGGGGCCTGCAATCACCAGCGGGACACGGATTCCACCCTCGTAACACCAGCCTTTTCCGGCGCGCAGCGGGTAGTTGCTGGTAGGCGAATTTTTCCCTAAAAGCGTGGAAAGCCCGCCGTTGTCGCTGGTAAAAATAATCCAGGTGTTTTCATCCAGCCCCCGACTATGCAGGGTTTCCACAATTCGCCCCACATTTTCGTCCATAGCTGCAACCATCGATGCATAGGCAGCATTATCCTGTTTCAGTTTTGTCCAGGCATCGCCTTCCTTTTGGTGCGGAATCTCTTCAAAACCCAAATCCTCCTGTTTCCAGCGGTACTCTTCAAAATGGCGTTTCGAAGCCTGAATGGGAGTGTGAACGGTATAAAACGACAGATAGAGGAAAAACGGTCCCTCCCGGTTCTCATCTATAAAACGGATACTTTCGTCCGTCAGCCGGTCGGTAAGGTATTCGCCCACCGGGCCGTCGGTAATTTTCGGGTTTTGATAGGGCGAATAGTACCCCGCGGGCGGGCTGCCTTTGTGGTAGCCACCAATGTTACTGTCGAAACCCTGGTTTTCGGGATAAAATCCTTCGCTGCCAAGGTGCCATTTCCCGATGAAACCGGTTTTGTATCCTTTCTCCTTTAACTTTTCGGCAATGGTTATTTCCTCCAAAGCCAGTTCACCGCGGTCAGTCGGTCCAATCAGGGCGCGGTCTTTTGGGTCGTCGCCCGGAATCCAGTCGGTGATATTTACCCGGTTCGGGTGCTTGCCCGTCATAATGGCTGCGCGGGTGGGACTGCATACCGGGTTAGCTGCATAAGCCTGGGTAAAACGAATGCCGCTTTCGGCCAGCCAGTCGATGTTCGGCGTATCGTAAAAACTCTCCGGGTTATTGCACGACACATCCGCCCACCCCAAATCGTCAACCAAAATAAATACAAAGTTGGGCTGCTTTTCTTTTGAACACGAAATAAGGAGAAGAACAGATAATACGACAACAGGAATAATTTTTTTTGACATGGCCGCTGGTTTTGAATACTCCTTTCAAACTTACTATAATGAGCTGTAAAATACAAACAAGTTGGCTGAAAAGACGGTTGTTATTAATTGAGAAGCCCGCCAGAACCGGGCTTCTCAATTGCTTAAATCTTTTTACTGCTCCTTCCAAACCGGTAACCGACCGGGAGTCCACGGAGCGTTCATCTGGTTCAGTTCTGCTTCCAGTGCCGGAATATCATTTTCAACTATCCGTTTTAAAGCCTCCAGAATGGGTGGAAATTCCGCTTTCAGGATTTCGTAACCTTCCTTTTCTGTCGTTGTTATTCCGCTGGTAGAATTATAATGCGTGTAGCTGATATTGCCCAGACGGTCGTTGATCGGGACATGTACCGGAGGAATTTCTTCGCCGCTGGCTTTGGCCGGAACTCCGTTCATTTTAAAGTTGAGTTCTTCCAGTTTTTTGCCGATGGCCCGTGCTTTGTCCATCAACTCGTTGCTGGCGCCCGGCGTGGAATAGATGGCCTGTTTGATATGTTCCACCTTCGAAATTACCTCGCCAATCGTCTGGCTGGTACCGACAACCGCGACGGACAGTTGGCTCACTTTTTGGGCAAACCCAACATTTTCGGCATAACTATCGGAAGGCAGCGTGGTGTTGTTCAGTTTTTTGCAGATAAATTCAACGGGTTTGGCCAGTTCGGTAAGTTCACCTTCGTGCCATAATTTTAGTCCTACTTTGTAGGTTCCGGGCATCGCCAGTATACCGCTTCCCCCGCCGCGTCTTCCGCGCCCGCCTTCCGAAACCGGGCTGAACTTGCCACTCACCTGTACCCGGCTGGGAAGAGAATACCTCAAATCCCAGTTGATACGGTTGATTCCTTTTGACGGAGATGAGGTAAGTTGCCGCACCACATTGTTGTTTGTATCGTAGATGGTAAAAATCAGGTGCGATTTTTCCTCCTGCCCCTCCAGTTGCAATTCGCGCCATGTCGGTTGCGGAATGGGTTTACCTTCTTTAAACAACTTCTTCTCTTCATCTTTCCGCAACTGCTTTTTGGTTTTCGGAACTTCCTTCAGGTAGTATGAAAACGTTGCCCCAAAATCGGGATTCCTGGCAGAAAAATAAGTGTCTCCCTGGTTATCCTTGATATTGGTTTGAATATACATCAAAGCATCTTTTACCGGGAAGATGTGGGCTTCTTTGGCAACCATTTCATGCGACACTTCACGCAGCGGACTGTAATCGTCCAAAATATACAAACCCCGGCCAAAAGTAGCCAGCGCCAAATCGCTTTCACGCTCCTGTATGGCAATATCCCGGACCGGAATTGTCGGGATTCCCGATTTTAACTGGACCCAGTTTTTGCCGTTGTCGATGGTAAAAAAGACGCCAAATTCTGTTCCGGCAAAAAGAAGTTCAGGCTTTATAAAGTCCTGTACGATAGTATGTACCGTTCCGTTTTCCGGAAGGTCTCCGCTGATGGAATCCCATGTTTTTCCTTTGTCCGTACTTTTAAAAACATAGGGTTTAAAATCGTCACGTTTTAAATTATCGAACGTTGCGTAAACTACATTTTCATCAAAACGGTCGGCCCAGATGTCGCTGACATAAGTATATTCAGGAACACCGGGGAACGATTTCACCTGTGTCCACGACTGTCCCCCGTTTTCAGTAATTGAAACGACGCCATCGTCGGAGCCGGCAAACAACAGACCTTCTTTCACCGGCGATTCAACCAGCGAAACAATAGTTCCCCACAACGAAGTGGAAACATCTTTGGCCAGCGCTTCGGCAGGCCAGTATTTTCCCATCACCGGGAAACTGTTACGATCCACTTGTGCGGTAAGATCGTCGCTGATAACTTTCCATGTATCACCCCGATCGTCGCTGCGGAAAACCTTATTAGCAGCCAGATATACTCGCGTCCCATTGTGCGGGCTGACCAATAACGGGGTATTCCAGTTCCATTTGTAAGTCAGTTCATCTTTCCTTTCACGCGGTTTGATACTAATAGCCTCGCCGCTTTTTTTATCATACCTAAAAACATTTCCGTACTGATATTCAGTATAAACAATGTTGGGATCGTCGGGATCGGTAGCCAACCAAAAACCATCACCGCCCATGGTTACAAACCATTCGTCGTTGATTACTCCGTCGCCGGTAATGTTTTGCGACGGTCCGCCCATAGAGTTGTTGTCCTGTGTGCCGCCATACACGTTATAAAAAGGTTCGGCGTCATCCACATGAATTCGGTAAAACTGGGTTACGGGCAGGTTCTCCTTAAAATCGAAAGTTGCTCCGGCATCCCAGGTTTCATAGATTCCGCCATCGCCGCCAATTATGTAGTGTTCAGTGTCGGAGGGATCGATCCACAGCGCATGGTCGTCAACATGGCGCCCGCGGGTGCTGATACGTCCCCAGGTTTTTCCTCCGTCGGTAGTTACTGCCGAGACTGTTTCCACGGAATAGACTTTATCTGCATTTTTCGGATCACAGTAAATTTCGTTGTAATACTGCCCGCTGGAAGCATGATCGCTCATTTTGTCCCAGCTTTCACCTTTGTCAACTGAGCGGTAGAAACCACCTTGGTCTTCAGCAGCTTCCATGATCAAATAAACCACATTCGGATCAACTGGCGAAACGTCGATTCCCATTCCCCCGATGTCCACTGATGGCAGGCCTTTCATAATTTTCCGCCAGGTTTCACCGTCGTCCGTAGATTTGTATACCGCCGATTCAGGGCCGCCGCCAATTTTGGTAAACGAAGTTCTTCGGCGTTGTTCAGAGGTGGCATACAAAATATCGGGGTTGGAAGGATCCATCTTTATATTGTTCACGCCGGTGTTTTCGCTGATTTCAAGCACTTTTTTCCAGGTCTCGCCACCGTCGGTGGTTTTATAAAGTCCGCGGTCGCCGCCGGGGCCCCAAACCGAACCTTCACAAGCCACAAAAACCACATCTGAATTTCGCGGGTCGATAACAATACCGCCAATCTGCCGGCTCTCTTTTAATCCCATGTTTTTGAATGACTTTCCGCCGTCAACCGATTTATAAATTCCGTCGCCGTAACCCAGCGCACGCTGGTGGTTATTCTCGCCGGTACCAACCCAAACCACGTTCGGATTGTTGGGATCGAGTTCCACATCGCCGATGGAATAAGATACATAATTGTCGAAAACCGGTTTCCATGTGGTCCCGTTATTGGTGGTTTTCCACACATTACCGCTGGCAACGCCCACATAATACTCTTTTTGATTTTTGGGGTTCACCGCAAAATCGGCAATTCGCCCGCTTGCCCAAGCTGGACCGATACTTCTGAATTTTAATCCGTCAACCAAACTGCTGTTAATAATGGTATCGCCCTTGGCTTTTTTGGCGTCTTCTTCCTTTTTGGCTGTTACAATCCCACTGAACAACAGAAGCGAAAGAAATACCAGCATAAATTTTCTCATTGGTTATTATTTAATTGGTTTAAACTTTTGTCAAAAAAAATATGAGTCTAACCCGACCTGCACAAATTACATATCCTAACTTTTCCGAAACAAGACAAATATCACTGTGAGCGATGAAAATAACGCACCTGAGTGAAAAAAAACTGTCTGCTTTGATTATTTTTTAATCGTGACAATCCAAAAACCAGGGACGACCATACACAAAAACATAAAAAGAACCGCAGTTGAATACCAATTGCAGTTCTTTTTACAGGGATCGATGTCAGAATAAATCAGAAGTTCAGTGCATCCTTTAAATTTTTGTATCCTGTTTTACTTACTTTCAGTTTGGTTTTGTCGTGCAGGATAACGATGTAAGCCTCTTTTTCATACTGTTGAATTTCGCTTATTTCGTCAACCTTTACGATGTAGGAACGGTGAATGCGGATAAAGTTTTTGGGATCGAGTGTATTTTCAAAAAACTTCATGGTTTTCTGTTTCATAAACCGTCCTTCTTTGGTGTAAATCATTACGTAATCGTCCATCGACTCGATGTACCGAACGTGGTCGATGGGTGCGATATGGATTTTATGGCGATCTTTTACCACAATCCGATCAAGATATTCGCCGCGCGGGTAATCACTTACCTTCTCTGAAATATCAGAAGAAACTCCTTCTTTCTGAACTCTTTCGGCCACTTTTTCGACTGCTTCCAGCAGGCGATCTCTCGAGTATGGTTTTAAAAGGTAATCGGCCGCGTTGTATTCAAACGCTTTAATGGCATACTGGTCGTAAGCCGTGGCAAATATAATCTGCGGCTTGTGATCGAGCAGTTCCAACATCTCGAAACCTGTAATTTTGGGCATCTGAATATCGAGAAACACCAAATCGGGTTTCAGTTCATTGATCATTTTTACACCTTCGAAACCGTTTTCACATTCGGCAACCAAATCGATATAATCGATGCCTTTCAGAAACGATTTTAATAAGTTACGGGCCAGTTCCTCGTCTTCAACAATAATGGTTCGTAGTATTTCCGACATAGTTTTTTAATTTTGAGGTATCGTCAAAGTTACTTTAAATTCTTTTTTGTTGTCTTCAATTTTTAATAAATGGGGATTTCCAAAAATAATCTGCAATCTTTCCCTAATATTTCGTAAGCCAATTCCTTCACCCTTTTTGCTTAGCACGTTCGGGTCGTAAGTATTTCGGATGACGATTTCAAGGCCTTCGTTGGTCATCCGGGCGCCGGTAATAATATCGACTGGTTCGGTGGCCTCGTAAACGCCGTATTTGATGGCATTTTCATACAATGGCTGCAATATCATATTGGGGATTTCGGCTGCCAGACATTTTTTATCGATTTCAAACGACGGGTTCAGCTTTGTCCCAAACCGAACCTTTTCAATTTTTAAGTAAAGCTGGTTATTTTCCAGTTCCTGTTTAAACGATACTTTTTCATTCTGATCGTGTTTCAGCGAATATCGCATCAGTTGCGACAGGTTGATTACCATTTCCTGTGCCCGCTCGGGATCGGTCATGGTAAGTGAAGAAATGCTGTTCAGGCTGTTAAAAAGAAAATGCGGATTGATCTGTGACTTTAACGCGTGTAATTCAGCTTCTTTTACCAAAGCTTTCAGTTTACCCTCGTTTCTGAGCTTTTCTTTAAATCCCTGGTAATAATTAACGGCATAAAAGAAAATAACGTAAATGGTATAAAGCATGTACCCGCCGAAAATACGGTTTATTACTTTTTCGTCCATCCAATGAGAAGGCACCGGTTGAAATAATTTCAAAATAACAACACCAAAATACATCCAGATGGAAATAATAACAGTGGCGGCAATAACGTGTGCGAGAAGTATACGCCAAAAACTGTTATTTTCGAGTGTACTGAACTTGATAACATACCAAATGGCTGCGCCAATAACCGCAAAAGAAAGGAGGAAAGCAAAAACTTCGACAAGTGCGTCGGCAAATTTAACGTCGTTTCCAAGTGTAAGCAACAGGACATTGGCAGTTCCGGCAGCCACCCAGAAAAGGCCGTAATAAAAAGCAAGCCTTGGATTGGTTATAAACGGGTGACGAAATTCCATGGGTAATTACATGTGTTTTACTTCAACACCCCCAAAAGCTGTAAATCCTTTGATGACCAGCGTTTTTGAAGGATCGGAACTGACATGCTGAAAAGTAGAACCGCGTTTGTCGGTAAACCCTCCAAAAACGGCAGTCACTTCATTTTTGACAGTCCAGTCGGGTGGCACTTTAAAACCACACCCTCCAAAGATGCTGACCGAATCGATTACGGCGCCGTTGGGCGACAAGGTCGCCTGCCTTAAATCGTATTCAGCACCGCCAAAAATGGTTGTTATTTTACCTCCGTAAAAATTCAGAGAATTGACAAACACTTCCCTCCCTCCAAAAATGACAAAATCATCAAAATAGTCCATCCCAAATTTCCCGGGTTCCGGAATACGCGGCTCGTTTTTTTTCCGGTGGGTAACGAGCAAAACTACCCCAATACCAATGATCAAAAGCGGCCAGCCAATTTTCCGAAGTTCGTATGGAATAGTAACAACCTCAGGAATCAGGAAAAATCCTCCAATTACGATTAAAACAGTCCCGGTGGTACGGTTGCCTCCAATAACCGAAAATACTCCTATAGCAATAAGAAGCATTTGCCACGAAATTAAAATGTCGTCCCAAATGGGCGGAATCAAATCCAGTTTTTCCAGTATCCAGAATGCGCCAATGGCAATTAGAAATACCCCGAAATAGATTCTTTTTGATGATGATGAATTATTACATTCCATTTTTTTTGATTTTTCAGCGTTAAAGATAATCCTGTAATCCTCTGCACAATGTTGTTCTTTGGTAAACTTTTATTTATTACCGGTTAAACTCCTGTCTTCCTAAATTTTACGGGCAATCAACGCCACGCCTGCCCCGATTAAAAATACCGGAAACAAAAGCGAAAGCGACAGCCCCGGAACAACAAACAACCGGGGCAGAATAAAAATGCCACCGATTACAATCAAAACAATTCCAAAAGAGCGTTTTCCGGCCAAAAGCAACAACCCTACAAGAATGAGTATCATTGGCCAGGAAAAAATAAAACCGCCGAAGTGAGAAAAGATTTGCCGGAATGGATAAAAAATGTCTCCGAGATGAATGTGCGGAAAATTAAAAAAAATTCCGGCTTTCCGCAAAAGCCATATGCCCCCGACCACAATCAGCACCACCGCGAAAACCATCGTCGAGTTGTCTTTTTTCAGTTCATTTTTCATGATAACGATTTTGATTGTTTACGGTCCGAAATTAGAAACCCAACCAAAGTAAACCTCTTAACATTCGGTTAACACTGGCAAAGAACCGGTAAAAAAGTAATATTTACGCAAAAAAGAAAAAGCGGGACTTTTCCCGCTCCTGTTTTATTCTTTTTCCTGAACTTTTGCCCATGAATCTTTTAGAGGTACCGTCCGGTTAAAAATCGGCATTTCCGGCGTTGAATCGTTATCGAAATTAAAATATCCCAGTCGCTCAAACTGAAAATGATCCAGTGGTTTTGCATCTTTAACAAAAGGTTCAAGATAACAGTTTTTTAATACCTGAAGCGAACCCGGGTTCAGAAACTCTTTAAAATCGACATCTTTGTGTCCGTCGGGTTCTTCATCGTTAAATAATCTGTCGTACAACCTTACTTCCGATTTTATTCCGTGGACTGCCGAAACCCAGTGCAGTGTGGCTTTTACTTTTCTTCCGTCGGGCGAGTTTCCTCCTTTTGACGCCGGGTCGTAAGTACAAAGCAGCGCAGTAATTTCACCGTTTTCATTTTTAACTACCTCGTTACAAGTGACAAAATAAGCATACCGTAACCTGACTTCGCGCCCTGGCCCCAGCCGGAAGAATTTTTTTGGCGGATCTTCCATAAAGTCGTCGCGCTCGATATAAATCTCGCGGGAGAAAGAAACTTTCCGTGTTCCCATTTCCGGGTCTTCAGGGTTATTTATGGCTTCCAACTCTTCAGTTTGGTTTTCGGGATAGTTGGTAATAATTACTTTCAACGGATTTAAAACCCCCATCACACGCTGGGCTGTTTTGTTGAGATGTTCCCGAACGCTGTATTCCAGCAACGAAACATCGATGGTACCATCCACTTTTGTTACCCCGATACGGTCTGAAAAATTACGGATCGATTCGGGGGTGTAACCCCTTCTTCGTAAGCCCGAGATGGTGGGCATCCGCGGATCGTCCCAGCCATTCACATACCCGTCTTTTACCAGTTCGAGTAATTTACGTTTGCTCATTACCGTATAAGTGAGGTTCAGGCGCGCGAATTCAATCTGCCGCGGACGATAATCCGTTTCCTGCAACTGATCGACAAACCAGTCGTACAGCGGCCGGTGTACTTCAAACTCTAGTGTACATACCGAATGAGTGATTCCCTCCCAGAAATCGCATTGTCCGTGAGCAAAGTCGTACATCGGATAAACTACCCATTTATTTCCGGTGCGGTGGTGAGCCGCTTTCATAATCCGGTAAATAATCGGGTCGCGCATGTGCATGTTTGGTGAAGTCATATCTATTTTTGCCCTCAAAACCCGACTTCCTTCATCAAATTCGCCTGCTGTCATCCGCATAAACAGGTCAAGATTTTCTTCCACGCTCCGGTTTCTGAACGGACTTTCCGTCCCGGGACGTGTCGGCGTACCTTTCTGTGTGCTAATGGTTTCCGCATCCTGGTCGTCAACATACGCTTTCCCTTGCTCTATTAACTGAACGGCAAATCCATGCAACCTTTCAAAATAATCGGAAGCATAAAAAAGCCTGTCCTCCCAGTCGAACCCCAGCCAGTGAACATCTTCCTTAATCGATTCAACATACTCCACCTCCTCTTTCGAAGGATTGGTATCGTCGAAACGTAAATTGCATTTGCCATTAAACTTTTCTGCAATACCAAAATTCAGACAAATGGATTTTGCATGACCGATGTGCAGGTAACCGTTGGGTTCGGGAGGAAACCTCGTATGAACGCGGTTACCGTTTTTCCCCTGTTTTAAATCTTCGTCAATCTGTAAGTGGATAAAGTTTGATTTTTTCTGAATTTCAGCAATTCCTGTATCCTTATTTTCTTCTGTCATTTTCTGTAGTTTACCCTGTTTTAAGTGACCGCAAAATTAAGAAATGATTTGTGAGAACGATTAATACCCTGCTGAATAATTAGCAGTGATACTAATTTTTAATTTCGCAAAAAAAACAGAATGGGATTGATTGAAATTGAGGGGATGCGGTTTTACGCTTATCACGGGCATTTTGAAGCTGAACGAATTGTGGGAAACGAATTTCAGGTCGATGTTTCGCTCGAAACCAATTGTATCCCTGCGTCCATTTCCGATGATCTGAACGACGCGCTAAATTATCAGGCGGTTTATGATCTTGTTAAAAATGAGATGCAAATTTCATCGCATCTCCTCGAAAACGTGGCAAAGCGGATACTCGATTCGCTGTTTTCCGAATTTCAGAATCTTCAGAAAGCCAGGGTAAAAGTGTCGAAATTAAATCCTCCCATGGGCGGACAAATTAAAAAAGTAAGTGTCACTCTTACAAAAACAGGCCGATAGTTTAACCTGATCGACAAATATCCCAAACCATTTTTTTAATTTCGCCCTGAATTCCATATTTTCAAAATGAAGATAAAACTGTTGCTCTTTCTGGTTGCTGTGGTGGCTTTTAACGGCTGCGAAAAAGCGGCTTCGAAATACATTTACAATGAAGGTTTTGTGTACGGAACCATTTATCATGTGGTTTATGAAAGCCCGGAAGGAAAAGACTTTCAGGATGAGTTAAAAGAAAAACTGAACGGGTACAACCTCATTTTTTCTACTTACGACGAAAACTCGGTTATTTCGAAAGTAAACGACAATGCTGATGTAAAACTGGAGCCTGAGTTTATTGCCTGTTTTAACCGGGCACAGGAAATTTCGCAAATAACCGGTGGAGCCTTTGATATCACTTGCGGGCCCATGGTAAATTCCTGGGGATTTGGCCCGGAGGAAAAAAAGAAAATGACGCAGGAAAAAGTGGACAGTCTCAAACAAATTACGGGCTATCAGAAAGTGAGACTGGAAAGTAACAAAATCATCAAGGAGGACCCCAACATGAAACTCGATATGAGCGCCATTGCCAAAGGATATACCTGCGACTTAATCGGTGATTTTCTGGCAAAAAAAGGATGCGAAAACTATATGGTTGAAATTGGGGGCGAAGTAGTGGCCAAAGGAAAAAACGAAAAAGGAAACATCTGGACCATCGGCATTAGTAAACCCGACGAAAACGCATTTTTCGCTTCGGGTGATTACCAGGCAAAAATTCATCTGGCTGAACATGCTATGGCTACTTCGGGAAATTACCGCAACTTTTACGTGGAAGATGGGAAAAAATACGCCCACACTATCGATCCAAAAACCGGATATCCGGTTCAGCACAGCCTGTTAAGCGCTACCGTTCTGGCCAGCGACTGTATGACTGCCGATGCGTATGCCACCGCGTTTATGGTACTCGGGCTGGAGCAAGGTATCGAAATCGCCCGCCTGCACGAGGAAATCGAGGTCTATTTTATTTTTGCCGACGACGAAGGTAATAACCAGGTTTATATGTCTGAAAATTTTGAAGGGAAGCTGGTAAAGTAAAATCAGAAAGCTATCAATTTCAGAAGACAAAAAAAGGCCGGAACTTAACCGGCCTTATTATCAGGAACAAACGTAAGTTTGTCGAACACTACTTTTTTCCGGGCTTTGTCCTGTTCCAGCCTGTCCTGCGTTTGCGAACAGTAAATGCCATTCCTTTTCAGATACTTGTTTCCGCTCACGTGGGTATTCGGGAACTTTCCACCCTTTATTAATAAAATCCGGATGGCCATCCCAAACATGGCAATTGCCACCAAAGCTACCGACAACAAAATAATCTTTAATACTTCCATTTTCATTCTCCTTTCCGGTGCGAAATTACACCTTATTTTCAAAGATGTCTCTTTAAAATAACCCTTTTATCTGCCTAATTATTATAGTTTATCTAAAAATTAATTTTACTGCTGCGGAATCGTCCGGTTTTTTGTAATTTTATTTCCAATCTTGAAAATCAAAAGTCATGGAAAAACACATTAACGTCGTTGCCGCCCTGCAAATCGGATTGAGTATTTTGAGTATCATTATCGGTGTCCTGTTGTATGTTTTATTTTACTTTATCGGCGATTTGTCCGATGACATGGATGCCGAAATGGTCCTTTCGATTATTGCCAATGTTTTGATCATATTTTGTGCGGTACTCAGTCTGCCCGGAATTATTGCGGGTATCGGGTTATTTAATCGGAAAGAGTGGGCGCGAATCCTTACCCTGATCATTTCGGTAATCAGCCTTTTTAATTTTCCGTTTGGCACCGCCGTCGGGGTTTATTCCATTTGGGCGCTGGTACAACCCGAAGTGGTGGAACAATTCAAAAACAAATGATGGTACAGTACGAGATAAAAATTTCCGGCCATGTCCAGGGGGTTTGGTACCGGAAATTTACGGAAGAACGGGCCAAAGATCTGGGAATTAAAGGCTGGGTAAAAAACACGTTTGACGGCAATGTGCTGGTAATGGCCCAGGGACACGAACCCGAAATGGAAACTTTTATCGATTTTCTCCGCATCGGCCCGCCACTGGCAAGGGTGAATAAAATATCAAAAGTAAAAATGATCACATTAAACGATTTTGATAATTTTACCATCAAATACTAAATCAACTACAATTGAGAAAAAATAACTACCACATGACCCCGGAACAATTTCGTTCGGAAGGGAAAAAAGTGATCGACTGGATAGCCGACTATTATGAAAATATTGAAAAATACCCGGTTTTATCGCAGGTTGAACCGGGCGAAACTATTGTTTCGCTTCCGGAAAACCCGCCACAAAAGGGCGAACCGATGGACAACATGCTCGCCGATCTGGACAACAAAATAATGCCGGGGATCACCCACTGGCAGTCGCCCAACTTTTTTGCCTTTTTCCCATCAAACACGTCGTTCCCGGCCATTCTGGGCGACCTGGTTTCTTCGGGACTGGGTGTGCAGGGAATGATTTGGGCCACCAGTCCGGCAGCCACCGAGCTGGAAACCCGTGTGCTCGACTGGCTGGCTGGAATGATGGGAATGCCGGAAAAATTCAAATCGACATCCACCGGCGGCGGAGTAATTCAGGACACGGCTTCCACTTCAGCATTAACCGCCATCATAGCCGCACGCGAAAGAGCCACCCAGTTTGAATCGAACCAAAAGGGAGTCAGGCAAAAGCTGGTAGCTTACATTTCCACGCAAACCCACTCCTCGCTGGAAAAAGCGGTTAAGATGGCCGGAATCGGAAAAGACAACCTCCGGTTAATTGAGGTGGACGAAAAATTCGCCATGCGACCTGACCTTCTTGCAAAACAGATTCAAAAAGACAAATCGGAGGGTTATACGCCTTTCTTTATTTGTGGAGCCCTGGGCACCACCTCATCGAATGGGATGGACCCGCTGCAGGAAATTGGTGAGATTGCCAGGAAGGAAAACTGCTGGTTCCACATCGACGCGGCAATGTCTGGGACAGCCATGCTTTGCCCCGAATTTCGTCATTGGATGAAAGGAGTAGAACTCGCCGACAGTTACTGTTTCAACCCGCACAAATGGATGTTTACAAATTTCGACTGCGATGTATTTTGGGTGGCCAACCGCAACGAACTGATCAACACCTTTTCCATTCTGCCGGAATATCTGAAAAACAAAGCTACTGAGTCGGGCGCCGTGTTCGATTACCGCGACTGGCATGTTCAGTTGGGCCGACGCTTCCGCTCGCTGAAACTCTGGTTTGTCATCCGCCATTACGGGGTGGAAGGGTTACAGTTCCATGTACGGAAACATGTGAAGATGGCACAGAATTTTGCGGAATGGGTGAGAAACTCCGAAGATTTTGAAATCGTGGTGGAACCGCCGCTTAACCTGGTTTGTTTCCGGCATAAATCCGATAACGATTTTAACATGAAACTGATGAATTCGGTCAACGAAACAGGAAAGGCCTACTTCACGCACACCAAATTAAACGGGCAGGTTGTGTTGCGAATGTGCGTTGCGCAAACCCATACTGAAGAAAAACATGTACAGGAAACCTGGAACCTTATCCGGGAAACGGCAAACAAACTGAAATAGAAAATAAGTTTAGTAAATCCCTATCCTGAGTGGATGGTGGATTCTGTCATTTTTTAACGCGGTAAACAGCCGGTTGTATTCACAATGTATGCTTCTAAAACATCACTATTTCTCAAAAGTGTAAATCCAACCTTTTTGAAATAATTACTACCTTAGCAAGCAAAAAAATCACATTAAAAATGACAAACAATCAACAAATGGAAGTTTGGTTTATCACCGGAAGCCAGCATTTATACGGATCGGAAACATTAAAACAGGTGGACAAAAATTCGGCGGCCATTGTCGAGGGGTTGAACAACTCGGGGAAGATGCCGGTGACAATTGTGTTTAAACCCGTGGTGAAAACACCTGACGAAATCCTCGATATTTGCGTGCAGGCCAGTGCCGACAAAAACTGCATCGGGATGATTACCTGGATGCACACCTTTTCGCCGGCCAAAATGTGGATTGCCGGGTTAAAAGTGCTGAGCAAACCATACATGCACCTGCACACGCAGTTTAACCGCGATCTGCCCTGGACCGAAATCGACATGGATTATATGAACCTGCACCAAAGCGCCCACGGCGATCGCGAATACGGGTTCATCAACACCCGGATGCGCAAAAACCGCAAAGTGGTGGTAGGCCACTGGCAGGATGAGAAAGTACAGGATCAGGTGGCTCTGTGGTGCCGGACTGCCATTGGCTGGGCCGATTCGCAGGGGCTGAAAGTGGCCCGTTTTGGCGATAACATGCGCGAAGTGGCCGTTACCGAAGGCGACAAAGTAGAAGCCCAAATCAAATTCGGATGGCAAATCTCCGCATATGGTGTTGGCGATTTGGTGGCGTATGTTGAAAAAGTAGCTGATGCCGAGGTAGATGAACTTTACAAAGAATACGAATCGCTTTACGATGTTGCCGACAACTGCAAACCCGGCGCACAGTTTCACGAAAATGTACGCGTTCAGGCGAGGTACGAAATTGCGATGAAACGGTTTATGGAAGATGGTAATTTTAAAGCGTTCACCACCAACTTCGAAAACCTGACAGGACTGGCACAATTGCCGGGTCTGGCCTCGCAGCGGCTGATGGCCGCCGGGTACGGTTTTGGCGCTGAAGGCGACTGGAAACAGGCAGCGATGTTGCGGATCGTTAAAACCATGTCGGCAGGAATGCCCGGCGGAAGTTCGTTTATGGAAGACTACACCTACCATCTCGACCCAGCCAGCGAAGCCGTACTGGGAGCACACATGCTCGAAATCTGCCCGTCGATTGCCGCAAAAAAACCACGTCTGGAAGTTCATCCGTTGGGAATTGGCGGCAAAGATGCTCCCGCCCGTTTGATTTTTGAAAGCGCCGCGGGCGACGCCATGAACGTGACCTTAATCGACATGGGCAACCGTTTCCGTCTTATCGTTAACACGCTTGAAGTGATCGAGCCGCTGCAAAAAATGCCCAAACTCCCGGTCGCTTCGGCATTCTGGAAAACACAGCCCAATATGGCCGACGGCGCCGCTGCCTGGATTTATGCCGGAGGAACGCACCACTCGGCATTTACACTGGCGCTCACCCCGGAATACATTGAAACGTTTGCCGAATATGCCGATGTGGAATTTGTACTCATCGACAAAAATACCTGTCTTACGGAATTCAAAAAAGAGCTCCGCTGGAATGAAATTTATTATATGCTGGCCAACGGGTTAAAATAAACCCCCGGCACTCTTTTCAACATAAAAAAACCGTTGCACTTCAGGAAACCAGTACAACGGCTTTTTTTTTGATCACCCTTGTCTTTTATTCCAACACGGCCTTTCCGGCGATTTCCCGTTCGTCTTTTTCGGGGCCTGCCTGCTTTCAGATGACATTATTTCCATTTTAAGGAGTTTAATCTTCCATATTTTTGTTTACTTTCATGCTGGCAGACCGGAATAACCAGCCTGGAACTAAAAATCTAAAAAAATGACATCAATGAAAGTAATAGATAAAATGAACAGGGTATTTATTTTATGGAGTATATTCATAGCATCGATAGTGGCGATGCCTTTACAGGCACAAACATTAAAAGAGATAGAAGCAACACGGGTAACGCTGCCCAACGGGTGGCATCTCACTCCTGTCGGGAAAACGCTGCCGCTGGGAGATTTGCCGCTCAACATAGCCGTTTCACCTTCAAAAAAACTGGCGGCAATCACCAACAACGGACAAAGTACCCAAACAGTCCAGTTAGTCGATATCAAAAAAGGAATCACCACCGATACAATACTTATTGGCAAATCGTGGCTTGGATTAACCTTTTCCGATGACGGAAAAACCTTATACGCCTCAGGAGGAAACGACAACATCATCATTCGTTATCAAATCAAAAACAAAAAGTTTTCTGAGGCCGACACCATTTTTATCGGGAAACCGTGGCCCGAAAAAATTTCCATCGCCGGCCTGGCGCTCGATGATGTCAATTTTAGATTGTATGCCGTTACCAAAGAAAACAACTCGCTTTACGTGATTGACACACAAACAAAAAAGGTGATTTCGCAACATCCGCTGGGAGGCGAGGGTTATACCTGTATTCTTTCGCCCGATCGCCAAACCCTTTACGCTTCGTGCTGGGGATGCGACAAAATTGTGGTGTTCGACACCGGGAAACAAGCTATAACAGGAACCATTGCCGTGGGCGATAATCCCAACGACTTGTGTATCACAAAAAACGGCAGTCACCTTTTTGTAGCCAACGCCAACGACAACACAGTCTCGGTAATCGACACCCGGCAGCAAAAGGTGATTGAAACCCTGAACTCGGCGCTTTACCCCGACGCGCCCACCGGCTCGACCACCAACAGCGTGACGCTGAGCGACGACGAACAAACCCTCTACATTGCCAATGCCGACAACAACTGCCTCGCGGTGTTTAATATCAGCGAACCGGGAAACAGCAAAAGCAAAGGGTTTATCCCGACAGCCTGGTATCCGAGTTGTGTCAGAACGGCAAAAAACAAAATCCTGGTCAGCAACGGCAAAGGGGTCACTTCGCTGCCCAATCCTTACGGACCGAATCCCTACAGGAAAGGTTCGGAAGTGGTGTACCAGGAAGGCGGTAAAGAGTTAAAAACAAAGGTACAGTACATCGGCGGCCTTTTCAGGGGTACGCTCAACATCACCGACACACCCGATGAAAAACAGCTTGCGGTTTATTCACAGGCGGTTTACAACAATACACCCTACATCAAAAACAAGGAGTTAAACACGGAAGGCGCTGAAGGAAATCCGGTTCCGCAAAAAGTGGGCGACCCCTCACCCATCAAATATATCTTTTACATTATCAAGGAAAACCGGACCTACGACCAGGTGCTGGGCGACATGCCCGAAGGAAACGGAGATACTTCGCTGGTGCTGTTTGGCGAAAAAATAACACCCAACCAACATGCCCTTGCCCGCGAATTTGTTCTCCTCGATAATTTTTATGTGAACGGCGAAGTGAGCGCCGACGGCCACAACTGGACCATGGGGGCCTACGCCACCGACTATCTCGAAAAAAACTGGCCCACCAGTTATGGCGGACGAGGCGGAACATATCCCGGCGAAGGAAAACGGGAAATTGCCAACAACAAAGACGGGTTCCTTTGGGATTACTGCCAGCGGGCGGGCGTGTCGTACCGCTCGTACGGCGAATTTGTTGACGACTACAAGCCCAGCCTCCCGGTGCTGCTCGGGCATTTCTGTCCGTATTACCGGGGATGGGACCTCGACTTCCGCGACACCAGCCGTTTCAGCCAGTGGAAGCAGGATTTCGATTCGCTGCTGGCGGTTGACGCCGTGCCGCAGCTTAGCACCATCCGGTTTGGAAACGACCACACCGTAGGATTACGACTGGGGAAACCGACGCCTTTTGCCCAGGTGGCCGACAACGACCTGGCCGTGGGGATGTTTGTGGATTACCTCAGCCACAGCCCCATCTGGAATAACTGTCTTATCATTATTGTGGAAGACGATGCGCAGAATGGCCCCGACCATGTGGATGCCCACCGCAGCACGGCATACCTTGCCGGCGGGTTTGTAAAACAGGGTTTTGTTGACCACACGGCCTATACAACGGCGTCGGCCCTGCGCACCATGGAGCTGATATTAGGCCTCCCGCCCATGAGCCAGTACGATGCGGCGGCTACACCCATGTGGCGGTGTTTTAACTCCACGCCCAACCATCCGCCATTCCGGGTTAAACCCTGCCAAATTAACCTCGACGATATCAATACCGCCGAAAACAAGTGGCAGCAAATGAGTGAGACGTTTAACTTTAACATTGAAGACCGGGTTGACGACAATGCGTTTAACGAAGTGATCTGGAAAGCGGTAAAAGGGTTCGACTCGCCCTGTCCCCCGTCGGTGCGGGCTGCATTTCTGAATACCGACATCGCCGGGGAGGAAGACTAACGGGTTCAGTTGATGTTGTTTTCCTTTTTTTTTTGACCGGGCTCCGCTCATCTGCCCATCCCTTTTTCGGGGGGAAAAAAAGGTATCTCTTCGCAGTTAAAGGGCAGTAGTTTTGTTTAAAAATGCCTTCCTTTAACTCCGAAGGGCACACGTTTTACGCAAATCTGCCCCCCTTTAACTACGAAGGGCACACGTTTTACGCAAATCTGCCCCCCTTTAACTCCGAAGGGCACGCGTTTTACGCAAATCTGCCCCCCTTTAACTACGAAGGGCACGCGTTTTACGCAAATATGCCCTCCTTTAACTCCGAAGGGCACACGTTTTACACAAATCTGCCCTCCTTTAAGTACGAAGGGCAC
>CAYWBV010000043.1:14781-18483 GCA_964455785.1 uncultured Maribellus sp. | reverse complement strand
AAAAGCTTACTGCGTTTTTTTATGTATTCAACGAATGTCAGTGCGCATTCAACGAGTGTTAATGTGCATTCAACGAATGTCAATGTGCATTCAACGAGTGTCAATACGCATTCAATGAATGTTAATGCTCATTCAACGACTGTCAATACGCATTCAACGAGTGTTAAAGTTCATTCAACGAGTGTTAAAGCTCATCCAACGAATGTCAATGTTCATTCAACGAATGTTAATGTGCATTCAACGAATGTTAATGTGCATTCAACGAATGTCAATACGCATTCAATGAATGTTAATGTGTATTCAACGGATGTTAATGCTCATTCAACGGATGTTAATGCTCATTCAACGAATGTTAATGTGCATTCAACGAGTGTCAATACGCATTCAACGAATGTTAATGTGCATTCAACGAGTGTCAATGTCCATTCAACGAATGTCAGTGTGCATTCAACGAGTGTCAGTGTGCATTCAACGGATGTCAAAATTGGAACCCTGTCCGCCGGTTGTCGGGCAGGGTTTTATTTTATCTGTAGCAGCGTATCCACAATCCAGGTTTTGGGTTTTTCAAGCATTCGTTTCGGGACACTTTTCAAAATAATTTTTTTTAGTGCGGCCACCTGCCGTTCTTTCGAATAGTTTTTTGGCAGCAGCAGACTGATTTCGCGTACCGGATGTTCATCAGAAAAATCTTTAATCAGCTCTTCCAGTTCGGAAGGAACATTGATGGTTGCCAGTTCAGGAATAAAGGTTATCCCGTTTTTGTTTTCCACAATCCGCCGCAACGACTCGATGGAACTGCTCCGGTAAACCAGGTTTTGTGCGGTTTCTTTCTGGATGTTGATTTTACAAATGGAATTTACCTGGTTTTGGAAACAATTTCCTTCTTCGAGGTACCAGACATCTTCTTCGTTTAAATCGTCGATATTCACTTTTTTGCGGTTGAACAACCGGTGGTTTTCGGCTACATAAGCAAAAAAACGTTCGTAAAAAAGAGGTTCGAATACAACGCCGCCGGCCGAAACCGGTGTTGAAAGAATACCGCAGTCGAGGGTTCCGAGTTTCAGCCGCGAAATAATTTCTTCGGTTTTTAGTTCGAAAACTTCAACCTGGAGATGGGGATAACCGTTGTTCAACTCGCCGATAAACAGCGGCACAAGGTAGGGCGCCAGCGTAGGAATGATTCCGACCGAAAGGTTCCCTTTTACCTCTTCACTCATCTCAAACGAAACCTGTTTTAACTGTTCCACCATTTTAAGTATCTCCACCGATTTGTGGTAAAACAATTTTCCCTCTTCGGTAAACTGCATGGGGCGTTTACTGCGGTCGATCAACCTGAAATCAAGCTCCTCTTCCAGTTTCTGTATTTGCAGGCTCAGCGCAGGCTGCGTAATCCCCAGTTTGTGTGCGGCAGCCGAAAAACTTCGTTCGGCATACAATTCCCTTAAATATTCAAGCTGAATAAACTGCATTCTTGTATAAGTTATATTTATAGGTTCATAAAAATAAATAATAATACTTATAATATATTTGAGGTATTAAAATTAATCATCAATTAAATAAAAAAATCATGAATACTAAAAATCAAAAAGTAACGGAAAAGTTAAACCAATTGCTGGCAGATTATCAGATTTATTATCAAAACCTGAGAGGGTTGCACTGGAATGTAAAGGGTGCGATGTTTTTTATGTTGCACGAAAAGTATGAAGAGTATTACAACGAAGCTGCGGAAGTAGTTGACGAAATTGCCGAGCGGATTTTAATGGTAGGCGGGCAGCCGTTGCATACGTTTGCCGATTACCTGGAAACAGCCGCACTGAAAGTAGTTTCCAATGTTTCGGACGGCAAAGAAGGTGTTCGGATTGTACTCGGCGACACCCGTTATTTGCTGAATAGCTTTAAGGAAATACTAGAACTGGCGGGCGAAACAGGCGACGAAGGAACTGCCGCTTTGATGAGCGAATGGATTGGCGCTGCCGAAAAACGGATTTGGATGCTCGAATCGTGCATGGGATAATTATACTACCAAAACAATACAACGGGCCTCGCTGCAAAAGCGGGGCTTTTTTTGTCGTTGCGCGCAAAGCTGCATTTTTACAGGAAGATTCCGTTTCGGATGTTGTTGGATAATTCGCGTATAAAACGGGTCATTGGCAAGGGTTCTTTCAACTTTGAAAACCTTTTTAAAAACTACGCCTGAAAGTATAAAAAAAAGAGGAGTTCACAACGTAAACCCCTCTTCTGAATATGGATAATAACTGTTACAATTCGCGAATCCAGATGTTGCGGAAACTAACCGGGTTACCGTGATCCTGCAAAACGATACTTCCGGGGCCGTGTTTTTTAACCGTGTATTCGGGTATGCCAATATATTCAGTCGGGCCGCGCATTTTGCTGTTGTTCTGTACCAAAACGCCGTTGTGGAGTACGGTAACGGCAGGCGGGGTAAAAAATGTACCGTCGTCGTTAAACCGCGGCGCGGTGTAGATAATGTCGTAGGTTTGCCATTCGCCCGGTTTTTTACAGGCGTTTACCAGCGGCGGATGTTGTTTGTAAATACTTCCGGCCTGGCCGTTACGGTAGGTGCGGTTATCGTAGTTATCCAAAACCTGAACCTCGTACCTTTCCTGCAGGAAAACACCACTGTTTCCGCGCCCCTGGCTTGTTCCCACCACTTCCGACGGCGAACGCCATTCGATGTGCAACTGGAAATCGTTAAAAACCCGTTTGGTTTTAATGGTGCCGGTACCTTTTTTAACGGTTACACAACCATTTTCGACTATCCAGCCGGGTTGTCCGCCTTCGCCGTTGGTCCACTCGCTGGCCAAATCCACACCATCAAACAAAACAATGGCATCCGACGGCGCATTGGCGGGAGTTTCTCCCGGTGTAATTATCCGTACTTCCGGATCCCAGATTTCGGTCATCTCGGGTTTCATCGGCATGGGCCCTTCGGTTTGGGCAACTGCAGAAACTGCCATAAAAAGCAGCGCAAAAGATAAAATTTGAATCTTCATGATTTAATTATTTAGGTATTTTTTATTAAAGTCCCAGTTCCTCCATCACCGCATCAATTTTGGCTTCGGCTTTTTCTTCGGCCTCATCAAACTGTTCGCGCGATTCCAGTTTCGCCTTTACTTCAAAATAGAATTTTATTTTTGGCTCGGTGCCCGACGGGCGAACGGATATTTTGGTGCCGTCGTGCGAGAAAAACTGGAGTACATTCGACGTTATTTTCTGGTCGATTTTGGTTTGTTCTCCGGTAATCAGGTTTTTGGCCACCAGCGTTTCGTAGTCTTTCACCCATTCCAGCGGCGAGCCTCCCAGTTTTTTGGGCGGGTTGGCGCGGAAATTATCCATAATCTTCTGTATCTCGTCGGCGCCCGATTTTCCTTTTCGCACAACATATTTCATTTTTTCTTTTGAATAGCCGTATTCAAGATAAATATCCTGCAGCAGTTCGTACAATGTTTTTCCCTGATCGATGGCCCAGGCCGTAATTTCGGCCATTAATGCGCACGAAGAAACTGCGTCTTTGTCGCGCACAAAATCGGCGGGCATAAATCCGAAACTTTCTTCGCCGCCGCCAATGTATTTTTTCTTTCCTTCCAGTTCCCGGATGATTTCGGCAATAAATTTAAAGCCGGTGTAAACATCAAAATATTCAATATGATTTCGTTTGGCTATTTCGGCGATAAGTTCAGT
>CAYWBV010000043.1:0-14681 GCA_964455785.1 uncultured Maribellus sp. | reverse complement strand
ATAATGTTGGTGAACCCAAACTTACGCAGCGCCGCCGGAATCAGTTTTACTCCTGTCCCGTGAATGGGCGTGTAAACGATTTTTATGTTTTTGTGTTTTTCAACCACATCAGGCGATATGGAAACCGATTTCACTTTTTCGAGGAATTTTTGGTCCATTTCGTCGCCCATTATTTCGATAAGTTCATCGGGGCCGTCAAACCGGATATCTTCGGGTTTGATTTTAGCCACCTCGTTTACAATGTTTTCGTCGTGTGGCGCAACAATCTGCGAACCGTCGTCCCAGTAAGCTTTGTAACCGTTGTATTCTTTGGGATTGTGCGATGCCGTTAAGATTATTCCGCTTTGGCACCCCAGTTCGCGGATGGCAAACGAAAGTTCGGGTGTCGGACGAAGATCGTCAAAAAGGTAGGCTTTGATTCCGTTGGCGGCAAAAATCCGGGCGCTACTTTCGGCAAACAACCGGCTGTTGTTTCGGCAGTCGTGCCCGATGGCCACTTTTATTTCAAAAAGATGGGCGAAATTTTGTTTCAGGTAATTGCTTAATCCCTGGGTGGCGGCTCCCACGGTGTAAATGTTCATACGGTTCGTACCTACGCCCATAATCCCGCGCAGGCCACCGGTGCCAAATTCGAGGCTGCGGTAAAACGAATCGATCAGTTCTGCCGGGTCATCGCTGTCAAGCAGTTTTTTTACTTCAATCCGGGTTTTTTCGTCGTAAGTTTCCGAAAGCCACTGTTGTGCTTTTGCTCTCACCTCTTTTAATAATTCCTGATTTTCCATTTATCCTTGTTTTTTCAATTTTTCAACACATTTAGTTAAACTCTCCCTCCAGTACGGAATACTTATTTCAAAGGTATTTTTAATTTTCGATTTATCCAGCACACTGTAATGAGGCCGTTTGACAGATGATGGAAACTCTGACGAAAGTACAGGAGTTACCCCGCAATTTACTCCCGAGATTTCAAAAACAGCTTTGGCAAAATCGAACCAACTGGCCACTCCTTCATTGGAATAATGGTAAATTCCCGGCACCAGTTTTTTTGGATTCTTTTCTGAAAGCCGGACGACGGAAAGAATGGCGCCGGCCAAATCGGCTGCATAAGTAGGGGTTCCCACCTGATCAAAAACTACATTCAGACTCTCCTTTTCTTTTCCAAGGCGTAGCATGGTTTTTACAAAATTGTTCCCGAAAGCTGAATAGAGCCACGAGGTGCGGATAATCACCGATTCCGGATTTTCAGTCTGTACGTTTTGCTCGCCCTCCAGTTTGGTGCTGCCGTAAACGCCGGTTGGGTTTACTTTTCCGGCCTCGGTTAAAGGCCGGCAAGCCGAACCGTCAAAAACATAATCGGTGGAGATGTGTATCAGCTTTGCCGATGCCTGTTTTGCCGCTTTTGCCAGTATTCCGGGAGCGACTGCGTTTATTTTCCGGGCAGTCTCAACGTCGGTCTCGGCCTTGTCAACCGCAGTAAAAGCCGCGCAGTTGATAACAACATCCGGAGAATTCGCCTGAAAAAAAATACGGACTGCGTTTTCGTCGATAATATCAAGCGTATCGACATCGGTAAAAATAAAATTCCACCCGGGATATCGGGGCGCCAGTTCTTTTAGTTCGTTGCCCAACTGGCCGTAAGCGCCGGTAATAAGAATTTTCATGTGTTCAAAAATTAAAGTTCATTTCAGCCTCACTGAAAAATGGGGCCAGCCTGTCTTTTTCGGAAACTATCTGTTCTTTTTTGGGAAGTTGCCAGTCGATGTTAAGTTTTGGGTCGTTGATGTTTATCGCACGTTCCGATTCTTTGCTGTAAACGTTGTCGCATTTATACGCAAAAACTGCCGTTTCGCTCAACACAGAAAAACCATGAGCAAAACCCCGCGGAATAAAAAGTTGCCTTTTCCCCGATTCGTCCAGCTCTACACCAAACCACCGGCCAAAAGTGGTTGAGCCTCTTCGCAGATCGACAGCCACGTCAAAAACCTTTCCGAGTACTACCCGCACTAATTTTGCCTGTCCAAAAGGTTCCAACTGATAATGTAACCCCCGGACAACTCCTCTTCCCGATTTTGATTCGTTATCCTGAATAAATTCGGTTTTCATTGTATTCTGAAAATACCTTTCTTTCTGGTACGATTCAAAAAAATATCCTCTTTCGTCTTCAAAAACCCGGGGTTCAATAATCAGCAGCCCCGGCAGTGGCGTTTTTATAATATTCACTTAAATAAATTGTGCTTAATATTTTGTATTTCAAATAATATCTAATATCAGGGATATGACTTCTTTTCATGGCCCGTGGAACTCCCATGAGCAATTTATTCATTCCCTTTTGTGATATCAAAATCATGGTCGTTTCATTCGTTAAAAAGAAAAAATTTGTTTTTCGGCCAACCGCAAAAGATATTGTCCATACTGGTTTTTATTTAACGCCCGGGCCAGTTCAAGCAACTGTTCTTTGTTGATAAACCCTTTTTTATAGGCAATTTCTTCGATACACGAAACTTTCAACCCCTGCCGCTGCTCAATGGTTGCGATAAAATTGGAAGCCTGCAACAAACTGTCGTGGGTGCCGGTATCGAGCCAGGCAAAACCGCGGCCAAGTAATTTTACATTCAATCTTCCTTCTTCGAGATATACACGGTTCAAATCGGTAATTTCCAGTTCGCCACGTTTCGAGGGTTTCAGCGCTTTGGCTTTTTGTATTACATCGTTCGAGTAAAAATAGAGGCCGGTAACAGCGTAGTTCGATTTCGGGTGTTCCGGCTTTTCCTCAATGCTGATAACTTTTCCGGTTGTATCGAACTCAACTACCCCGTAACGGTCAGGATCGTTTACGTAATAACCGAAAACCACAGCGCCGTCATCGAGCAATGTGGCTTCTTCCAGGATACTTCTGAAATTGTAACCGTAAAAGATATTGTCGCCCAGAATCATACAAACATTGTCGTTCCCGATAAACTCGTCGCCCAAGATAAAAGCCTGCGCCAACCCGTCGGGCGAAGGTTGAATTTTATACGAAATCTTTAATCCCAGTTGCGACCCGTCGCCGAAAAGATGTTCATACAAACCGATGTCGGTGGGCGTGGAAATAATCAGAATTTCCCTGATCCCGGCCAGCATTAAAACCGATAGCGGATAATAAATCATGGGTTTGTCGTAAACCGGGATAATTTGTTTTGAGATAGACCGTGTGATTGGGTAAAGCCGGGTTCCGGCGCCGCCGGCGAGAATAATTCCTTTCATTTTGTCTGTTTTAATCGATTTGGGCCAATGTTCATATTCTTGCTTTTCAAGATTCGGACAAGTTCTAATTCGCCCGGTATTTATAAATTGAGGTCAAAATTAAACAAAAGAAACAGAGCATGCAACCCATTCGACCATCTTGCTGCAATGTTATTAAAGCACAAATGCTGCAATTCGGGGCTAAATGTGAAGTTCCCCGGAATAAATTTCAGAAAACCTTTGAAATAAGTGAATTAAGTTATATTTTTGCGCCCGATTTTATACAAAATAATGTCTAACTTATTAATTGCATTAGAATTACATGACAGAAGAAAAAAACATCAATCCGGAACAGGAAATCAATGAAGCGCCTGTTCAGGAAGTAGAAAACGTTTCGGAAGAAACAAAAACTGAGGCAGTTGCTGAAACTGTTGCAGAAGAAGAAGAAGTTCCCCAAAAAGCAAATGACGAAGCAGAAGAATTTGACTGGGCCAGCCTCGAAGTTGGTTTGGATGCCTATTCGCTGAAAGAAAGATCGAACCTGGAAAACATGTACAACAACACGTTGAACACGGTTTCAGAAAAAGAAGTACTGGAAGGAACAGTTATTTCGCTTAACAAACGCGAAGTTGTTGTTGACATCGGGTACAAGTCGGACGGTATTGTCAGTTTGAACGAATTCCGTTACAACCCGGAACTTAAAATTGGCGATAAGGTAGATGTTTACATCGAAAGCCTCGAAGACAAAAAAGGACAAATGATCCTTTCGCACAAAAAAGCACGCGCAACCCGTTCGTGGGACCGTGTTAACGAATCGCTCGAAAAAGATGAAATCATCAAAGGTTACATTAAATGCCGCACCAAAGGTGGTATGATTGTCGATGTTTTTGGCATCGAAGCATTCCTTCCCGGTTCGCAAATCGATGTTAAACCTATCCGCGATTACGATGTATTTGTAGGTAAAACCATGGAATTCAAAGTGGTGAAAATCAACCACGAATACCGTAACGTTGTTGTTTCGCACAAAGCGCTTATTGAAGCCGAACTCGAACAACAGAAAAAAGATATTATTGCCAAGCTTGAAAAAGGCCAGGTATTGGAAGGTACGGTTAAGAAT
The DNA here is from genome assembly GCA_964455785.1 of uncultured Maribellus sp. Taxonomy (GTDB): domain Bacteria; phylum Bacteroidota; class Bacteroidia; order Bacteroidales; family Prolixibacteraceae; genus Draconibacterium. The sequence goes on along the minus strand of CAYWBV010000043.1, from coordinate 10,345 downwards.
GTCACTTCTTACGGTGTATTTATGGACCTTGGAGGTGTTGACGGACTTATCCACATCACCGACCTGTCGTGGGGACGTATTTCACATCCGAACGAGATTGTGGAACTCGATCAGAAACTGAACGTAGTTATCCTCGATTTCGATGACGACAAAAAACGTATTGCTCTCGGTTTAAAACAATTAACGCCACATCCGTGGGATAAATTGGACGAAACCCTGAAAATTGGCGACACAGTAAAAGGAAAAGTTGTGGTACTTGCCGACTACGGCGCATTTGTTGAAATTGCACCGGGAGTAGAAGGTTTGATCCACGTTTCTGAAATGTCGTGGAGCCAGCACCTGCGCAGCGCTCAGGACTTCCTGAAAGTGGGCGACGAAGTGGAAGCTTCTATCCTCACACTCGACCGCGACGAACGCAAAATGTCGCTCGGTATCAAACAACTGAAAAATGATCCTTGGGAAAATATCAACACCCTGTTTGGCGTTGGCACAAAACACAAAGCTACAGTGCGCAACTTCACCAACTTTGGCGTTTTTGTTGAAATCACCGAAGGTGTTGACGGCCTGATCCACATTTCGGATCTGAGCTGGACGAAAAAAATCAAACACCCGTCGGAATTCACTGCAGTAGGTGATGAAATTGAAGTTGTTGTTCTCGACATCGACAAAGAAAACCGTCGGTTAAGCCTGGGACACAAACAACTGGAAGAAAATCCGTGGGATGTGTTCGAGACTATTTTTACTGCCGATTCTATTCACGAAGGAACCGTTGTGGAACTGATGGACAAAGGCGCTGTTATCGCACTGCCGTATGGTGTTGAAGGTTTTGCAACTCCCCGTCACTTAGTGAAAGAAGACGGAACTTCGGTAAAACAGGATGAAAAACTGGACTTCAAAGTTATTGAGTTCAATAAATCAGCAAAACGGATTATCGTTTCTCACTCCAGAGTTTACGAAGATGCCAAACGTGCCGAAGATAACGCAAAACGTAAATCTCAGCAGGTTCGTCCTACGAAAAAAATAACAAAAACCGTTGTCGATAACATTGAAAAAACGACCCTCGGCGACATTAGCGAACTGGCTGCTTTAAAATCGCAAATGGAAGCCGACGAAAAAAAAGATAAATAGATCAGGGGTGTTAAATTTGAAAGGAATTTCGTAAATTGAAGCCATGACATTCGAAATTCTCAAAAACGGAAATTATACCTTGGTTAAGGTGAATTCCGACAGATTAGATACAAATAACGCCTCTGCTTTAAAGTCTGAATTGGTGGTTATTAACAGCGATGGCGAAAAGAATATTGTCCTCGATTTGAGTAGCTGCAATTATTGCGACTCTTCAGGATTGAGGGCAGTTCTGGTTGCCAACCGCTTATGCGAAGATGCTATTGGGACCTTCATTTTATGCGGGCTCCAGCCGGATGTGGAAAATCTGATAAAGATTTCGATGCTTCACACAGTTCTGTTAATTACCGATACTGTTGAACAGGCGGAAGATTTACTGGAAAAAAAGGAAGGACTGTAGCCAGGGATGCCCTTTGAATTGACCATACTGGGAAGCAGTTCAGCACTACCAACATCTGAAAGATATCCAACCGCTCAGGTACTGAATGTACTTGGGCGTTTTTTTTTAATCGATTGCGGCGAAGGCACCCAAATTCAAATCAGGCGACGAAAAATGGGGTTCAGCAAAATCAAACATATCTTTATTTCGCACCTTCACGGTGACCATTATTACGGATTAATCGGTCTGATTTCTACATTCAACCTGCTTGGAATTAAGAACGACCTGCACATTTATGCTGCATCAGAATTAAAAAACCTTATCCAGCCACAACTCGACTTTTTGAAAGGAGACATGCAGTTTAAAGTCATTTTCCATCCTTTAAATTTTAAAAAGCAGCAACAAATCTATGCCGACAAAAAAGTGGAGGTATTTTCTTTTCCTTTGAAACACAGCATTCCTACCTGTGGATTTTTGTTTAAAGAAATTCAGAAACAGGCCAATATCAAAAAAGAATATGTAACGGAATACAAAATCCCCATCGCCAAGATTAAGGAAATAAAAGCCGGAGCCGATTTTATTACTGAAACCGGGGAAACAATTCCAAATGAAGTTTTGACGATTTCTGCGCCTGTTCCGCGTTCTTATGCCTTTTGTACCGACACTGTTTTTCACAAACCGGCAGCCAGTTTTATACAAAATGTTGATCTACTTTACCACGAGGCGACTTTCCCGGAAGAAATGAAAGATCAGGCCCAAAAAACAAGGCATTCTACCACAGCCGACGCGGCAAAAATGGCTCGACTTGTGAATGCAAAACAACTGATTATCGGCCATTTTTCGGCCCGGTACAAAGATGTTTCGCTCTTTGTAAAAGAAGCCAAAACTATCTTCGAAAACACCGAAGCCGCGATAGAAGGGAAAACCTATAAAATAAGCAGGTAGAAATGAGTTGCCTACCCAGGTGAAATTTCTTCCTCAAAAAAATTCTTGTTAAAATTCACAAGAAACAATTTTTCGGTTGGTCGGGTAAAAGCTGTATAAAGCCACCGGTAGTATTCGGTGTCGAGCATTTCTTCGGTCAGGTAGCCGTGGTCGATAAAAACAGCTTTCCATTGTCCACCCTGCGCCTTGTGGCAGGTAAGTGCATAAGCGAATTTTACCTGCAGGGCGTTGAAATAGGGGTTCGCTTTTACCTTCTCCCACCGGTTGCGTTTGTTTTTTACATCGGCGTAATCTTCCGAAACAGCCTCGAAAAGCTGCCGGTTTTGTTCCTGGCTGAACGATGCCGTTTCGATCGTCAATGTTTCGAGGAATATTTTACAGTTGAGTTCCACATCGTTGTAATCAACAAAACGAAGCGTAACATTGGCAAAACGAAATCCATACAACTCTTCGTAACCCGAAATTTGTATAATCTCGGCAATGTCGCCATTGGCAATAAAATCGAGTTCCACATCTTCGTCCATCCAGAAATAGTTGTTTTTTACCACCATTAAAAGATCGCCCCGTTCAATTTCATTTTCGCGGTATAAAACTGAGCCCCGAATGCCTTTGTTGTATAAATTCGCCCGTTTGTTGGAACGGGTTACGATGGTGGTCTCAAAAATTCCATATTTGTTGTAACATGCCGAAATTGTCTCAATCAACTCTGCTCCCGAGATTCTTTCAACATCAGAAAACCGGTTCAATTCAAGAAAAAAAAATCCAGCGCTTTTCTCTGTCATAATCAGATTCCTGATTTGTGTTGCGTTAAACAAAACGCCCGAATTTTCTGCCTGACGCACCACTTCTTTCAGCTCAAACTCAAAAACATCAAAACCATACTTTTTAAGGGCCTGTAATTTTAGTGCAGGACTAATGTTTAACCCGACCGGTGGCAACTGAGCTGTATCTCCAACCAAAATCAACCGGCAGTTTTCGCCCGAATACACAAACTCCAGCAAATCATCGAGAAGCCTGCCACTCCCAAATACCGAGTTTTCATTCGATTCGTCTGATATCATGGAAGCTTCGTCTACAATAAAATAGGTATTTTTATACAAGTTGGCATTCAAAACAAACTTTCCCATCCCATCAGCAGATGACTTTTGACGGTAAATTTTTTTATGAATAGTAAAGGCTGCCATTCCTGTATAAACGGCCATAACTTTTGCAGCCCTCCCGGTGGGAGCCATTAAAACCGACCGAATTTTTAACGACTGTAAACTTTGAGTAAGAACATTGATCATTGTTGTTTTACCAGTCCCGGCATATCCTTTAATTAACATTATCCGGTCGGGCTCATCCGATGTGATATAATCCGACAAACCTTTGATTAACTGCGACTGGCAAATGGTGGGATTGAACTGCAAATTCTGAGTCAATATGGCTTCGAGGTGATTTTTTATCATAGCCGCTAAAATAACATTCTGTATGGGAAGGTAATTTATTTTTTTTTATAAATTTGCAGACGATCGAAATAAACTTATTAAAATTATAAAGATGAGAACCATTATTCAGATTTTACTTTTCGTTGTTGCGGTTGTCCTGGGTTATTTGATCTATCAAAGTATTCAGCGCCCGATTGATTTCGAAAAAGCAAGAAAGGCCAGGTACGAAGTCACCATCGAAAGGTTAAAAGATATCAGAAAGGCCCAGGAGGCATTCAAAAGTGTTTATGGAAAATATACCGGTAGTTGGGATACACTTATCAACTTTGTAGTGAATGACTCGGTTAAAAATGTACGTAAAATCGGTGAACTTACCGACAGTATGATTGAAGCCAAAATATCGGAAAGAAAGGCCATCGAAATGGGATTAATCATTCGTGATACCGTTAAAGAAAGTGTACTTGAATCGTTATTCGGAAAAAGTTACGATGTAAAACAACTGAGATACGTTCCGGTTAAAGATACCGTTGCGGAATTTTTTCTTGGCGCTTCAACCGTTACTACCGGTTCAGGAATAACAGTTCCTGTTTTTGAAGCCAGGGCTCATAACAATGTAATTTTAAAAAGTTTAGATCGCCAGTTGGTTATCAACCTTAACGACCAGCGCAGGACCAACGAAAAATACCCGGGACTAAAAGTAGGTTCGCTTACCGAAGCTGCCAACAATGCCGGAAACTGGGAGTAAACCAAATGGTTGACTTTGCTGACGACAAATCATTCGATTTCGGTAAAGATTACGAATATATATTATCCATCCGGATTAGTCCGGATGGATTTTCTTTTTCAGTAACCAATACCACAAATAATAAAATCGTTGCATTTAAAATTACACAATTGAAAATCAGCGATGAAAAATTTATCGCCCGAAGATTTGACGAATGGATTAGCACTCAGGAAATCCTTACCCATAAGTTTGACCAAATTCAAATCGTAATTTTTACGGATAAATTCACGCTGGTGCCTGAATCCATGTTTTCAGACAAAAGTTCGGCCAGTACCCTGCAGAATTTATTCAAAAATAAGACACCCTCAGAAATAATTGAAAATAAAATAGATGGTTTAAATGTCCGTTTATTGTTCTCCATTTCACAACCACTGAACTTTTTACTTCGAAGCCGTTTTAAAAAAGCTCATATTTTACACCCGGTTAAACTCCTTGCGGACAATTTACTTCCCAATGAAACAGGAAACAAGGCGATCCTATTTCTCACCCCCGGGAGTATGTATTTGCTCCTTTTTAATAAAAACAGACTTTTGTTAGCCAACAGTTTTGTTGTTAAGCATCCCAATGATGTGGTCTATTTTCTTTTGACTGCGCTAAAACAGGAGATGTTAAACCATAGAAAAACAGAACTGGTTCTTTGCGGAGGGAAATCGCAAACCGAAGAAACTGAGAAAGTCCTTAAAAACCACTTCGAATCGATTGAAAAACCAAATTTCGACCCGAAAACAGGATTTACCTGTGAATATCTGGCCAGGCCCGAATACCCGCTTTTGACACAACTTTTATAATAATGAGGATCGCCGGAGGTAAATATCAAGGACGGATTTTCACACCCAACAAAAAGTTCTCGGCACGTCCAACAACGGATTTAGCCAAAGAAGGGCTTTTTAATATCCTCGAAAACCGATATGATTTTTCGGGAAAAACCGCCCTTGATTTGTTCTCGGGAACGGGAAGTATCGCGTACGAATTTATCAGCAGGGGCTGCAGCGAAACAATTCTGGTTGAAAAGGACTTTAACCATTTTCGTTTTATCGGGGAGGTATTAAACACGTTAAATATCAAAAATGCGCGGGTATTCAGGACCGATGTATTTCGGTTTCTGCTCCACTGTCGTGAACGGTTCGATTTTGTTTTTGCCGACCCGCCATTTGATTTTCCATTTTTCGCCGAGGTTCCGGTCGCTGTTTTTAAAGCCGGGGTGATAAAGGAAGATGGCCTGTTCATTTTAGAGCATCCCAAAGAATTCAACTTTTCCAGCCACCCTAATTTTAAAGAAATCAGAAAATACGGGAAAGTTAACTTTAGCTTTTTTGAAGTATAAAAAAGGAGCTGTTCATTTTACGAAACAGCTCCCGTCAAATACATTTCCAAAGTTTTAATTTGTCTTTCTTTTTATACTGCATCCCATCGGTTGGGTTTCTGCCACCGCAATATCCTGCCCTTTCGCCAAACTGGTTATTGCATCTTTTAGATATGCTTTTTTAACATCGTCGGCGCTTTTATAACTATCGTCGATGGCGCCTTTGTAAACCAGCTCCATTTCGCCGTTGAACAGAAAGGCATGTGGCGTGGTCTGTCCTCCGAAAGCATTGGCAATCTGGCTGTTTTCGTCAACTACATATGGAAAATTGTACCCCTTTTCAGCGGCATGTTTTTTCATTTCCTCAAATGAATCTACACCATCAAAGTTTTGATAGTTCGAATTTAAAACAATCATTCCAACATCATTTTTATCTGCCCAGTTTTTAATATCCGGGTATCTTCCCTCCCACTGTTTTACAATAGGACAAGTATTGCAGGAAAACAAAACCAACACGCCGTTTTCTTTTTTTACATCTTCGAGAGAAACCTTTTTACCCGAAACATCCAACATTTTAACGTTGGTCAGAGCGGCTTTATCGCCCAGGCCCATCTTTCCGTCGCCGTTTCCTGCCATAACAGAAACCGACAACAACATGATAAAAAAACCGAATAACTTTTTCATAACTCTTTCATCTTTTTCAGGTTGAATAAAATACCAAAAACTCTTTTAATAACGCGTTCCAAATTAAAAAGGTTCATTTTTGAGAATGTTTCAGCTTTTTGAAGGAAATTAGTTTGACAACAGATCGTTCAGCTACCAATCTGTCTGAACTTTCGCAACCTCGTTGTGTACTTCCTGTTTCAGAAAGGCAACCAGTTGCTCATCGTTCATTATTTCACTGTTTTCTTTCAGTCCGTTCCAAAGTTTTATAAAGGTATTTTTGCCACCCGAATTATAAATATTTTTACCGGCAACATGTAATCTGCACTGGTACCATCCATAATTATTGGGATTCATATTGGAATACCTTTTCTCAAAATCGTCCAGAGTTGTATATTCATATCCGGCTGTCCCCGAAGCTACCACCATTTCAGGAAACACTTCCAATGCCGGCAGATTATGTGGTTCATTTTCGGCGATGTACGTATGTAGCATAATATTCACAAACAACTCCTGCATCCAAAGTCGTTGCATGGTCAGGCCGCCCTGCAAATGAAATCCATGTCCAAGTTCATGTATAGCCAGTAAATCAAAAAAAGCCATCATACTTAACGAACCATCTGCCGTAGTATATGCACCCTTAATTTTCGTTGCAAGCTCAACCGGAAGCTGATCCAGCGGAGGTATAAAACTTTTCCAAAAATCATTGTCCTCAGAAGCCACCACCAAAGTTTCATCGTCGGTATAATGCGGCATTCCGTAAGGTCCGCTCGTAGCGTATTTTTTCCAATGTTCCGGATTTAAAACCAGCAGACTTACTTTGGGAGCAAATCCTACAAGACCTTCGCCATATTTTATGGCTTTTTCACAACGTTCTGCAATAGTTTTTGTCCGCGCCTCGTTGCCGGGGCTATAAAAAACTTTTAGTTGAAATCCTGCCAATTCTGTCAGGTCGTCGTAAGTTTGTGCATTTACACTGATAAAATACGAAAAAATGAATACCAGAACCAGCCAATGTTTTGTTCTTTTCACAATGCTCATCGTTTATTTATTTAAATTGTTTAGTCACTAAAAACCATCGGAAATTCATAACCATTTTTCGGTTAACTTTTTTATTTTTAGACTATCATAAAAAAATACTTTAGTATCTTTTACTGAACACAATTTTGATTTAAAAAGTTCATTTTTACATTTACTTTAAATATTCTGAATACAAATGAGTTATTTGTAAAATATTTATGACCGGAAAACGAAGATGCAGAATAACTGAGCTATCGAACATTTAAACTTTTGCGGGCTCTTCAGTGTTGTTTCCAAACTGAAATGAGATAAAGTGAATTCAAAATAGAGGTACTGTAACTTTGATAAAATTTAAAGGGGTGAAAATCGATTCGGTAAGAAGGGAGTACTTGTTTTCGGGGCTGAGTAGACAACATGTGGAGAAAAATCCTGTAATCCAGTTTAGAAAATGGCTGAATGATGCAATAAATCTGAAAACTTTCGATCCGACAGCCATGTCGGTTTCAACGGTCGGAACCGACGGTTTCCCGCAAAACAGGATTGTTTTACTAAAATTTTTTGATGAAGAGGGATTTGTTTTTTTCACCAATTATGAAAGCGAAAAAGGACAATCCATCCAACAAAATCCAAGAGTAGGATTACATTTTTACTGGCCCGAACTGGAACGCCAGATCCGGATTTCAGGTTTTGCAGAGAAAACGACGGGTGAAGTATCCGATAATTATTTTTATTCGCGCCCCCCCGACAGCCAAATCGGCGCTGTTGTTTCGGACCAGAGCCGTGAAATTCCGTCACGAAAATTTTTGGAAGATCGGTTTAAAAACTTTCAAAAACAGCTTAAAGAACAACCCCCTGAAAGACCTGAAAACTGGGGAGGCTATCTTGTAAAACCAGTTAAAATGGAGTTTTGGCAGGGCCGTAAAAACCGGCTCCACGACCGGATTGTTTACGAAAAACAAAACGAGACCTGGTTGATAAAACGACTTGCGCCGTAATACGTCAAATGCGCGTACAGAAACTGGCTTCGACTTCTCTTCCAGAAACTAATGGCAATTTTAATTGCGACATTGATTGAGAACTGAGACTGAAAACTTTTTTATCCGCCAAAGTCGAGTTTAAAGGTTTGTTTCAGTAATGCCAAATTCGGATTTTTCTTCACCATCTCGTCAAATTTTTCCGCATCGGTGTAAATCAGGCGACCCTTCACTTTTTCAGTAATCAGGGTAACCAATTCTATTTTCGAATTTTTGAGTTCTTTACGCAGGTACGAAATCAATTCAGGTTTTATACTGCTGATTAAATCATCCTGAATCCGGTTTTCAATTTCGAGCACCAATTTGTAATCTTCCTTTATTTCCGGGATATTCGAGAGGGTTGAACGGAGATTGGGTCTTTCTTCGAGCCGAACAAGGAACTGTTCCCATTTTATTTTCAAATCTTCAGCCGTAAAATCTTCGCTCTCGGTGGCCCTTGTATAAATCTGGTGTTGTTCTTTAGCCGAAATGGTTTCTTCCTCAAATTTTCCCCGGAGTGCGTCTTTTATTGAAGGCATTCCCAAATCCATGGCTGGTCGCCGTGCAATTTTTTTGGGTTCAACCAGTTTTGGCGGCCCCGGTTTTACAACTGGTTTGCCCGCCGAAGCCGTGGATTGTATATTGTTGGATGGCGTAGTTACGGCAGTAAAAATGGGTTCAAGAATATCGTCTGCCTCCGGGTGATCAGCTATTTTTTTTTTAGGGTTAGCTGTGCTATCCGTATCATGGCAAGCTCAATCAGCAGCCGTTTATTCTGACTGGGTTTATACTGGAGATCACATTCATTGCTGATTTGCAGCGCTTCGAGCAAAAAAAGATTTTCGCAAGCTGCTGACTGCGCTTTATAACGTTCTCTAATTTCGCCGCCCACTTCGAGCAAACGTACCGTAACCGCATCTTTACAAACCAAAAGATCGCGCAAATGGTTGCTTAGCCCTGTAATAAAGTGATGCCCTTCAAAACCGTGATTTAAAATATCATTAAAAGTAAGCAACGTTTCTGCCACTTCATTTTTTAAGAACTGATCGACCAACCGGAAGTAGTAGTCGTAATCCAGCACGTTCAGGTTGGTTATTACATCGTGGTAGGTCACTTTTTTACCCGAGAAACTTACTATCTGGTCGAAAATGGACAAAGCGTCGCGCATAGCTCCATCGGCCTTCTGAGCTATTATGTTTAATCCTTCGCTTTCCACTTCAACACCTTCACTTTTAGCCACAAATTCGAGGTGAGCGGCAATATCGTCCACCTTAATCCGGTTAAAGTCAAAAATCTGGCAGCGCGACAAAATAGTGGGGATGATTTTATGTTTTTCGGTAGTCGCCAAAATAAAAATCGCGTGTTTCGGCGGTTCTTCCAACGTTTTTAGAAAAGCGTTAAAGGCTTGCTGCGAAAGCATGTGGACCTCGTCGATGATGTACACGCTGTATTTCCCCATTTGCGGCGGAACCCGAACCTGGTCGGTGAGGTTGCGGATATCATCAACCGAGTTATTCGAAGCGGCATCCAGTTCGTGAATGTTAAACGACCGGCTGCTGTTAAAAGCCTTACATGATTCGCATTGGTTACAGGCTTCTGTTTCAGGTGTAAGATTGGTGCAGTTGATGGTTTTGGCAAAAATACGGGCGCAGGTGGTTTTACCAATTCCGCGCGGCCCGCAAAACA
>CAYWBV010000042.1:16237-18583 GCA_964455785.1 uncultured Maribellus sp. | reverse complement strand
ATTGCATCGCAAGATAGAACTTTTGTTTTTTATCAAATATGCTGTAAAACATAAATGGCGGGGACAATAAATTGGGTTATGGCCATTGTGTCGTTTTATATTTCAAACCCGTCCGTAATTTTGAAAATAATTTTATATAAAATTATTCATTATCAATAATTTAAATCTGATTCAAAAAGACTATGATTATGTTTATTTTGAATCCCGGCAAGCAAAAAAAAATTTAAATTTTTTAAAAAGTATAGCGTTTGTCCGCGATAAAAACAAAAAGTTTTCAACTGTCATATTGTTTTCCCTGAAAATAATTTTATTTTACGAGCCTTCCAGTTATCCACAACAGCCAAACAAATGATATCAGCTACATATAGTACCGGTTTGTATTTGAGATTACCCTATAAATTTACTTCGTTCGTTATTGTGTTTCAAACATCAACAGGCCTGTCCTGATGCACCGCCAGAAGGAAATTATACCAGTAAATTCAAATATATAAATAAACATACAAAACGGTATTCATGGTTTGTGTCCTGATGGGGACGGCTCATTAATATCTGTTTTTTTTAAAATGTATTTCTGATCCCGGAGCTTTATCATGCTTCGATGATCCTTCACTGATCCTATACTGATCCTTCACTGATCCTATACTCATTGTTATTTACTAATGCCGTTTTATATTTGAAATTCCCCCATAAATTCACTTTGTTCGTTATTCTGTTTCAACCTCATTATATCAGTAAATTCAGATGTGTAAATGAAGATACAAAACGGTATAAAAGGAGATTTTACGGTAATGTATAAACTTCATATAAAATAAAAAAAAGCCGCAGTCACGTTCATAACTACGGCTTTGCTATTTAAAAATGAATTTTTACTTTTTGTCTGTCTTTCAACAAGTACAACCAGTTTTACTGCCAGCCTGGATTCTGTCCGAGATCCGGGTTTTGTGAAAGTGAATTAATCGGAATGGGCCACAAATAATGTTTGCTTTCATCAAACACCGGATTTGCGTAATCGGTCCCCTGATAAGGTTCAAGATAAGGTATGCCATTTAATGTAGCCGTTTTTATCGTAGCTTTTTTCTCCGGGTCGAACCGGTTTTGGTTGGCGGCGTCCCAGCGCATTCCGTAATCTTTCTGTTCCAGCTTTTTCCCGAGTTTCCACCGGCGCAGGTCGTCGTAACGGAATCCTTCCATAAAAAGTTCTATACGGCGTTCGCGGCGTATTTCCACAATATTCGAAGAAACGCCCCAGCTTGCATAACGCGGGTCCATCGGTGGGTCGAGCATCAAATGCGGCATCCCGACACGGTCGCGAAGTTTATTGATGCTCATATCCAAATCGGCCTGGGTGAGTTCGCCCAGTTCGGCTTTTGCCTCCGCATAATTCAGCAACACTTCGGCAAGCCGTAACGTAATTGCCGGAGTTGTCGATATATTGTAAGTGGCAATGGTGGCTTCATTTTCATATACTTTTATGATGTGGTAACCCGTTGAAGAGTTTCTTCCACCTGCTGTACCCCTGATTCTTGGATAGGTATATACATTGTAGTTGTGATTTCCGTAACGGTAGTAAGGCTGATCTTCAGGATAAAGAATCGTCTGGCGTAACCTGGGATCGCGATTCTCAAAGATTTTTTCATAAACCTCGTCTCCCTGATAAAGCGGCGACAGTGAAATTGGCAATCCATCGGTGCAGAGGTAGTCTTCTACCGCATCTTTCGTAGCTCCGCCCACATAACCTGCATGATAACTCAGAAAATGGTTCACTTCAACCCCGGTTGCGTACTTACGCCAGTAAATTACTTCAGAATTGCCCGAAAGGTCGGTCAGCCGATGAAGTGCGTTGTAGGCATGAGCAGGATCGCTGCCGGTGTATAATGAATAGGGTCCTTGTTCAATCAGTTCTTTTGCGGCATTGGCCGCTTCCGTGAGCCATTTGTTGGGATCGGTACCGCCGTGATATTTGCGCCAGGTACCCTCGAACAAACAAACTCTCGATTTGACGGCAAGCGCTACCCAGCGGTTAAAACGTCCGGGGTCGCCTTCAACATTTTTTGCTGAAGGAAGTTTTTCGCAGGCAAACGTTAAATCGGCAAGCACCTTCTCCATCACTTCCTCACGGGGAGTGCGGGGTGCGTACAATTCTTCCGATTCTGTGGTCAATTCATGTTCAACCCAGGGTACGTCGCCAAACTTGGAAACTTTATCGGCATAAAACCAACCGCGGAACAAACGGGCTTCGCCAATGTATTTATCTCTTACCGCTTCAGTAACCTGTGCCTTTGCATAATTATCCATTCCAACGTTTATTGCGCGTAAAAAATTCCATCCGCGCCAGCCAAAATCCTG
>CAYWBV010000042.1:14473-16137 GCA_964455785.1 uncultured Maribellus sp. | reverse complement strand
TTAATAGTTTAGAATGTAACTTTCACACCCAACGAAAATGTACGCTGGAAATAATATTCCTGAGTCAAATCGTTTCTTTCTTCACCAGTTGCGTCGCTGAATTCAACTTCAGGGTCAATCGGTTTGTGCATTTTGGTATATTCCCAAAGGTTCATTCCGGCAAAATAGACCGATGCGTTGCTAATACCAAATTTACCCACCCATTCCTGCGGGATGTTGTAATTCAGCGTCAGGTTTTTTAACCTGATGTAAGCCCCGTTTTGTACATATCTCGACTGCGGTTGAATATTCTTTTTGGTATTGGTACCGATGGTTGGCGCTGCAAAGTAGGCATCGCGATTGTCTTCGCTCCATGATTCGGTAATGTAATAATTCTCCATGTGCCCGGCGTTGTATGGATAAAATGCTTTCCAGTTTCCGTTTTCAGGCAGATAGTCGCGGAACAGTCCCTGGAAAAAAACATTCAGCGTAAAGTTTTTATAACTAAGATCCGGATTGATACCAAACGCATACCTCGGGTGACTGTACCCTAAAAGTTTCCGGTCGCCCGGATCAGCCAGGGTATTACTTCCGGCCGTTATTTTACCGTCATTGTTTAAATCTTTGTATTTGATATCGCCGGCGCGCCAGTTTGCGCCCAGTTGGGCCTGATTGGCATGAGAAGCTACTTCTTCGTCGCTTTGGAAGATACCTTCGGTAACATACCCCCAGATTTCACCCATAATTTTACCCACGTAATGTTCATTCAAAGAACCTGTCGGGTTATCGTATTTGGTAATTTCGGACTTGTTGTCGGAGAGGGCCAGATTTAAACCATACTGCCAGTCCTGACCAATTTTATCGCGCCATGTAACCGAAAGCTCCCATCCCGAGGTACGTAAGTCGGCCGAATTTGCCTTTGGAGCAGCTACCCCCAAAATTTCGGGATAAGTAACATCAGTGAGCATATCCCTGGTATCCCTGATATATGCATCAAATGACACATCAAACCTTTGATTTAGCATGGTAATATCAACCCCAATATTTTTTGTAACAACCGTTTCCCAGGTTAAATCCGGACTAACCAAACCGGCCGGAGAGACGTAAGGTGTGCGGTTTGTTCCGGCCATAATATAATTGGATTGTCCAATTCCCAGTGTTGCGATGTATGGATACCAGTTTTGCGAACCATTGGAATTCAAAATCGTCTGGTTACCCAACTCTCCGTAAGAAGCGCGTAATTTCAGATTGTCGAGCCAGGTTCTCGTTCCGGCCAAAAATCCTTCATTGGAAATACGCCAGCCCACAGAAACCGAAGGGAAAAATCCAAACCGGCTGTCGGTCGGGAAACGCGATGTTCCGTCGTACCGGCCATTGGCTTCCAACAGGTATTTATCCATAAACGAATAATTCAGACGATAAAAAAACCCCCGTAAAGTAATCTGATCTTTTCCCCCGCCAGTCTGCTGCGTACCGACGGTTGTGTTCAGATCGGGAACAAGCGGAGTAACCAACTGGCGTGCCTGTGCAAATACCCTGTTATTCCTGCCCCATTCCTGGTTAAAACCGACCATTGCTTTAATATAGTGGTTCTCCAGTTGATCAACGGTATATTCAGCATAGGTATTAAAAACATAATACTGCGATCGGTTGACTTCGTTGGCAATCCAGTCGTCGCCGCTGAA
>CAYWBV010000042.1:11164-14373 GCA_964455785.1 uncultured Maribellus sp. | reverse complement strand
AAGTACATGCCGATATACCGCGCAAATTGATCGTGGTCCCCGGGTTCCAGATAATAAGGAAGATCGGGAAAAGTTAAGGGTTCTATCGGTTTTTTACGTGCCGAAGTATTTACGTTAACGTCCCAGTTGTAAAAGTGCGGTTTGTCGCTCACCTGCGAGTTAAAAATAATTTTTTCCTCCAAGGTCAACCAGTCGTTAATTTTGAAATCGGCTTTCATTAAAATGTTATACCGCTCATATTTTTCATTCTTTTCCTTATCTTTCAGGTAACCCAATTTATTCAAATAGCCAAAGGAAACATAGTAGGTTGATCTTTCCGAAGAACCGGAAATATTCATATCGTACTTTTGCTGAGGTGAAAAATCAGTTATCAAAGTGTTATGATAGTCGTTAAACCCATAAAAACGAAGTGACCCGTTGTATATACCCCAGGCATTTTCGTCGGTTGGGTTTTCACTCCATTTTTTTGTTCCTTCTACATAGTTATCGTCGTAGGCAGGTGCGCCGCTGGTACGAATATTGGCTTTGTTCCATTCGGTAACAAACACATACGGATCTTCCACCGGATCAATCAAATAAATGGGTTTCGAGATGGACTGTTCGGTACTTACCGTCACACTAACTTTGCCACTTTTACCCTTTTTGGTTTCCACCAGAATAACCCCAAATGCTGCCCTGGCCCCGTAAACTGCACCTGCCGCAGCATCTTTCAAAACAGTAACACTTGCAATGTCATTGGGATTTACTCTCTCCAAATCCATGGGCACACCATCGACCAAAATCAACGGGCTACCGCCGTTGATTGACTCAAATCCCCGAACGTTAAAGTTGGCAGAAGTAGTAGGGTCGCCATTTTGAAACGTAATGTTCAGGTTCGGGATAACCCCCTGCATTCCCTGACCAGTAGAAACAATTGGCCTGTTTTCCAGACGTTCGGAGGTGGCAACCCCTACCGAACCGGTAAGATTTGCCTTTTTCTGGGTACCATAACCAACGGCAACTACTTCTTCCAAACCAATACTTTCAGCCACCATTGTTATATTAAAGGTAGTCTGGCTGCCAACCAGCAGCTCTTGTGACGTCATCCCAACGAACGAAAAAACAAGAACAGCATTGTTGTTTACATTGGAAAGTGAAAAATCACCGTCGATTCCGGTAACTGTACCGTTGGTAGTACCTTTAATGATTACGGAAACACCAGGAAGGGGCAATCCGCCTTCATCCAAAACTTTTCCGTTAACGGTTTTTTGTGCATAGGCGCCTATGCTGACTGCAACGAAAAAGAAACACAGCAATAAAAAGCGTGTTGCTTTCTTAATAACATTTTTGCCTTTCATAAAATATAGTTTTAGGTTAAAAAAATAAATACTTGTATTGTGTAATTATTGAGTTTCTGTTTTGCTTCTAACCGTTTTTATCCATATTCTCTCCTTTAAAAGTTATTGAATAAGCGTAAACACAACCACGGGAAGTGTCCCATGTATATCAATTTCGTGTGAAACACCAGGGCTTTTCATCTCGCCGGGATGTTTTCGTGCCAGAATTCAAAATGGGAGTGTATTTTGTTTCTTCCAAACCAATCAAATCAAAAAACAGCAGTCCGTTTTTTTTGAAAAAACCGGGGGTAATATATTCAATGTTGGTTGGTCGGTGATTTTTGTTTTTGTTGAACCGGGTAAAAAATGAAATACCCGAAATGTTCTGGAGTGTTGATTCGACGATAAATATCAATTGTTTGCCGAATGATATTATCAATCCTGTTTTTTTATCAACTTGTTTTTTAATGACAGTGGATAAAATTGGCAGCGGAAATAAAAACAATTTCGTCCGTTTCATTCGTTAGTTTAGTTTAATGTTTTGCTCTTTGATAAAATGACATCAAAAAAAATGGAACCTTCCTTTTTTGCAAAAGAGAAGACCCCATTTTCTGTAACTATCTAAACTCTGAGTCTCCTCAATGTTTTCCCAAACTCATCATTCAAAAATATCAAGCGCAATCGATTGCATAAAGTTATAATTTTTTTTGTTATTTTTTATATTAAAGAACATAAAATAAATTTACTTATTGAAAAATATTCGATCACAAACCATTTGATTAATTTCCCCTTCAAAAAAAATCAAAATGCCACACCGTCAAAACACATTTGTGTTTTCTGATAGATAACACCGAATTTATTGGATTTGTTCATTAGCAAGTGGATACTGCATAAATAGATCACCTTTAACGAACTGTTGAAAAAAGTACAGAGTCGATGAGTGGTCCAATTATTCAAGAAAATCGAAGTTGCCGACTAAATATGGTACAACAAAAAAAATCTTCCCGCACAATTGCGAAATATGACAATTTTCCTGAATCGTTAACCCGGATTAAAGTAACTTGTACCCGCTAATAAAACGACTAATAACAATAAAATGATGAAGATAATCAGGGATGTTTCTGAAGCGGTAAACTCAACTTTATTAAAACCCGGTTCGGTGATTTACACGGGCGGGAATGCCGCAACGCCGCAAATGTTACTAAAACAGTTGATTAATGATACTTCCATCAGGGATGTTGAACTGATTAGCGTACTTTTATTGGGTAATGTGGAGGAATTGTTCAGTGCTGAATGCTGCAAGAGAATTAAACACCGGATTATATTTTCGGGGCCCCATTCGCGGAAGGCATTGAACGAGGGGCTGGCGACTTACCAGGTGATGCACCTTTCCAACATTCCTCACCAGGTAAAAAATTACCTCAAGCCCAATGTCGTTTTTATCCAGGTGAGCGGCCCCGATAAAGGTGGTAACTACAGTTACGGAACAACGGTAGAGGGGATTCAGTCGGCAGTGCATACCGCAAAAGCAAACGGTGGAATTGTAATTGCCGAAAAAAATAACCAAATGCCTTTTATACTTGGCACAACCCTCGATGAATCCGAAATTGATTATCTGTTTGAAACAGACTATCAACTTCCGGTAATTCCCTATCTCCGTCCCGACGAAATCGACCGGAAAATTGGAAGGTTAATTACCGAACTGTTTATTTCTGACGGGTCCACCTTACAATATGGTATTGGCAAAGTACCCGAAGCAGTAACCGATGCCGTTATTGACAAGGGAGTAAAAGACATTGGAATTTATACCGAACTCTTTACCGATTCGATGCAAAAATTGATTGCAAAAAAAATTGTCACCAATAAATACTCCGACGTCAACTTCTCCATTTC
>CAYWBV010000042.1:8177-11064 GCA_964455785.1 uncultured Maribellus sp. | reverse complement strand
AATGGAAAATTTCAAACTGGTTTTACGTGGCGATCTCAACCAAAACGGATATTTATACGGCGGTAATTTGCTGAAATGGATTGATGAGTATGCATGGATTGCGGCCACGCTCGATTACCCCGGAAGCAGTTTTGTTACCGTTGCCCTCGATAATGTAACATTCAAAAAAAGTATAAAAGAAGGTTCAATCCTAAAGTTTGTTATTGAAAAATCGAAAGTTGGAAATACTTCAGTACAATATTTTATAACAGTATATTGTAATACTTACAATTGCAGTTCGGGAATGGAACCGGTTTTTTCAACACATGTGACCTTTGTCAATTTAGATGCTGATGGTGTGAAAAAGAACTTACCCCCCTCTCTTTGATTTTGTTTTTTTTTGTTTCACAACCCAAAACACAAAAAAGGATGAATTATTTTTTTTGCTGCTAAAAACAAAGGAAACCCCAGCCACAGAAAGGCTTTTAAAATCTTCTTCATCTCCTGAAATTTAAACATAATATAAACAACTGTTATACAATATATTTAATTCCTTTTGTTGTAACTTTTTTTGTACTAAATTCAGAGATTCTTTTTTTCGAAAGAAATCGGTAATTTATCGTTATGGATGATATAAATTATATAAAATTACCATACCCTGTAAACCTTTTATACTTCGGTACTGTTTTCGATACAAAAATAATTTCTGACAACTTCAACCGATTTTCAACAAGCAAAAAAAGGTCGAACGGAGTTTTCGCAAATTAACCATACCGAAAAGGTACATTTCAGTCTTAACATTAACTTATTCATTAACTTTTAAAACTTATGTTTATGGTAAACAAAATAACAAGTTTGGCGGAATATTTCAGGGTATATCAGGAAAGCGTAGCCGATCCGGATGGTTTTTGGGGGAACATTGGCGAAACCCATTTCTGGCGAAAAAAATGGGACCGGGTTCTCGACTGGAAGTTTAGCGGCAAAGACGCGCCCGATGTTCAATGGTATGTAAACGGGAAACTGAACATTACCGAAAATATCTTTGAACGTAACATGTTTATGAGAAAAGATCAGGTCGCCATTATTTGGGAACCTAACGACCCGAAACAACCTGAAATAAAACTC
This sequence comes from uncultured Maribellus sp., assembly GCA_964455785.1. Lineage (GTDB taxonomy): Bacteria > Bacteroidota > Bacteroidia > Bacteroidales > Prolixibacteraceae > Draconibacterium. The sequence goes on along the minus strand of CAYWBV010000042.1, from coordinate 9,960 downwards.
ACCTATGGCGAACTGTTCGAAAAAGTTAAACAATTTGCCAACGGTTTAAAAAATATTGGCGTCGGAAAAGGCGACCGGGTTGCCATTTATCTACCCATGGTACCAGAGCTGGCAATTGCAATGCTGGCCTGCGCAAGGATTGGTGCCATCCATTCCATCGTATTTGCAGGTTTCTCTGCATCTGCTCTCGCCGACAGGGTTATCGATGCAAAGGCAAAAGTTGTGATTACCTCCGACGGCGCATACCGCGGCACAAAATCAATTCCTTTAAAATCGATTGTCGACGATGCGCTGGTCAATTGCCCTTCGGTAAAAAACACCATCGTATTGAAACACACCGGAGATGAAATTAAATTTTTTGATGGCAAAGACATTTGGTGGGACCAACTGATTAAGGGTGTATCCTCTGAAAATATTGCCGAGGTTATGGATTCGGAAGACGTGCTTTTTATCCTTTACACTTCCGGTTCGACGGGGAAACCCAAAGGAGTGGTGCATACTACTGCGGGGTACATGGTTTATACCGAATACACATTCAAAAATGTATTCCAATACAACGATGGCGATATTTTCTGGTGTACTGCCGACATCGGCTGGGTTACCGGGCATTCATACATTGTTTACGGGCCGTTACTTACGGGAGCTACCACCGTTATGTTCGAGGGTGTACCCACCTGGCCTGATCCGGGCCGGTTCTGGGAGGTTATCGACAAATATAAAGTGACCCAGTTTTATACAGCTCCAACCGCCATCCGGGCTCTTCTGGCCCAGGGCGACAAGTGGGTAACCAAATATAATCTAAGCTCAATAAAAGTTTTGGGAACTGTTGGCGAACCCATCAACGAAGAAGCCTGGCGCTGGTATCACGATCTGGTGGGAAAAGGGAAACGCCCGATTGTGGATACCTGGTGGCAAACTGAAACCGGCGGTATTATGATTTCGCCGCTGGCCGGGATAACGCCCACCAAACCTTCGCTCGCCACCCTTCCGTTGCCCGGAATTCAGCCGATACTGGTCGATCCTGAAGGGAAAGAGTTAAAAGGCAACGGTGTGGAAGGAATATTGTGTATCAAATTTCCGTGGCCCGGAATGTTACGTACTACGTACGGCGACCATCCCCGGTGTTTCCAAACCTATTTTTCAGCGTTCCCGGGATTATATTTAACCGGCGACGGCGCCAAACGCGACGAAGAAGGATACTACCGCATTATCGGCCGGATTGACGATGTTATCAACGTTTCCGGACACCGTATCGGGACTGCCGAAGTGGAAGATGCGATTAACCAGCACCCCAAAGTTGTAGAATCGGCCGTGGTTGGATATCCGCACGAAATTAAAGGCTCGGGAATTTATGCCTACGTCATCTGCGAAGATTTAACGGACGAAGAAATGACCACCATTGAAGAAGAAATCAGGACAACGGTCAACAAATTTATCGGGGCCATTGCCAAACCCGACAAAATACAGATTGTCAGTGGTCTTCCGAAAACCCGTTCAGGAAAAATTATGCGACGTATCCTCCGTAAAATCGGAGAAGGCGATGCCACCAACCTCGGAGATACTTCTACCCTTCTCGACCCGGGTGTTGTTGACGAAATTATCAACGGCGCAAAAGTTGAAGTAAAACGATAATCGATAAACAAAAAAGACATCTTCCGGCGAGGGTGTCTTTTTTCATTCAAAAAAAACTAAAAAATCAAATAAACATGAATACTATCAGTGAAAAAAAACGCGGATTGGTTGTGTTGGGCGCGATACTGATTCAACTTGCCCTCGGAAACCT
>CAYWBV010000042.1:0-8077 GCA_964455785.1 uncultured Maribellus sp. | reverse complement strand
TAATATTTCTGGCCATAATCCTGGTCGGAAGTATCTGGATGAAATTTCCAGACGCCGGATGGAAACCCGCCGGATGGAAACCCGCGGAAAACAAAACATCGGCAAAAATGGCCGGCACTGTTGATTTTACCAGCGGAAAAATGCTCAGAACATTCCAGTTTTATATGATTGTACTCACCTACGCATTTGGCGCCGGAGCCGGGTTGATGAGTATCGGTCTGATGAAACTCTGGCCAATGGAAGCCATGCAGGCCAACGGTATCCCGAAAGATGTAGCAAGCGCGACTGCAACATTGGCAATGGCCATTTTTTTCGCGCTGTTTAACGGATTGGGAAGAATTCTTTGGGGAATGATTAGCGACAAAATCGGAAGAAAACTTTCCATTGCAATAATGATGGCGACCCAGGGAGTTTTTGTAATTCTGTTTCAATGGATGGCCGGGATACAGGCGACCCTTTACATTTTTGCCGTATTAATCGGGTTTAATTACGGAGGGTTGTTTTCCCTGTTCCCAACCATCACGGCCGATATCTTCGGGAACAAAAACTTCGGGCAAAACTATGGTTGGGTTTTCCTTGCTTATGCCATCGGAGGAATTATTTTCCCTATACTCGGCGGCAAGCTCGGGGATCTCGGAAATTTCCCGCTTGCGTTCACCATTTGCGGAATTCTTTGTTTTGTGGCTGTGCTGACCATTTATCTTGTAAAACCTATAAAAAACAATCCGTAACGTTTTTATCGAAAAGTCCGGCGCGCTCCGGGCTTTTTTAATTTTGTATTACATGTGTTTTAAAACAGGTAACCACAGGATTGTTTTTTAACATACCGGGATAAACTTTGTAACCCTAAAAATTAGTTAATTTTCTGATTTTAAATAAACTTTAATCTTTAACATGGTGTAGCGATACATTTGGCTAAAATTTTTAATCATGACTTTTTTTCATGAATTTTATACTCGAATTCAACCATTTTTGTAACCTTAAAAATATGAGGTTCTAAAAAATTAAAAATCAAAAATATAATCCAATGGCCATTAAGAAATTAAACAGCATTTTCAAGCCCAAGAGAATTGCTTTGATTGGGGTTTCCAATAATCCCGATAGTGTGGGAGGAATTACCTTGCGTAATTTGGTAGGAGGAGGATACAACGGGGTTGTTTACCCTGTTAACCCAAAGCGCGAAGCCGTTTTTGGAATCCCTTGTTACCCCGATGTAAAGAGTTTGCCGAAAACCCCCGATTTGGCCGTCATTATGACCGCGGCCAAATTTGTGCCCGGAATTATCCGCGAGTGCGGCGAGGCCGGTATTCATGGGGTAATCATCATGTCTGCCGGGTTTAAGGAATCGGGCGAAGAAGGAAAACTTCTGGAAGCCGAAGTAAAAGCCGAAAAAGCCAAATTCCCCGATATGCGGGTTATCGGGCCCAACTGCCTTGGTATTCTTGTTCCCGGACTGAATATGAACGTTAGTTTTGCCGCAGGGATGCCGAAAAAAGGGCACGTGGCATTTATATCGCAATCGGGCGCACTGTGTACGTCGGTACTCGACTGGGCTTATGAGTCGAACATCGGGTTTTCCAACTTTGTCTCCATCGGTAACTCCATGGACGTAAGTTTTGGGGATTTGATCGACTATTTCGGACAAGACCCGAATACCAAATCCATCGTATTGTATGTCGAATCCATTTCAAACGCACATACTTTTATGTCGGCGGCGCGTGCATTTTCAAGGGAAAAACCGATCATCGTCTATAAATCGGGACGTTTCCCCGAATCGGCTGCGGCTGCGGCTTCGCACACCGGAGCTATGGCCTCGGAAGACTCCATTTACGATGCCGTTTTCCGCAGGGCCGGGCTGGCGCGGGTTTTCGATTTTGGTGACATTTTCGACTTCACCGACCTTGTTGGCCGCAAAAGAATGCCTAAAGGAAACAGGCTCGCTATTGTTACCAACGCCGGAGGTCCGGGTGTTATGGCAACCGACTCGCTGATTTCACTCGGTGGAAAACTGGTAAAACTCTCCGATGAAACCATGCGGAGATTAAACGAATATTTGCCGCCATTCTGGTCGCACGGAAACCCGGTGGACGTACTTGGAGACGCTACGCCTGAAAGATTTGCAACTTCTACCCAGATTGTGTTGGAAGACGAGAATGTGGATGCCGCGCTTATCCTTTTAACACCGCAGGCCATGACTGCGCCGACCGCCATTGCAGAAGCAATCTCGGAACTCGCCGCTAAAACGACCAAATCGATTATGACAGCGTGGATGGGAGGAGCCAGTATGCGCGAAGGAATTCAGGTTTTCAACAGGGCCGGCATTTCGAGTTTCCCTACTCCCGAACAGGCCATCAAAGCGTTTATGACACTTTCGGATTATTCCAAAAACCTGGGAATGCTCTACGAAACACCCAAGGAAGTGCCGGTATCGTTCCAGTACGACCGCAACGAACTTCGGAAAAAATACCTTACGGAAGTTTTCCCGAAAGCCAAAATACTCAATGAAGACGATTCAAAGATGTTGATTAACGATTACGGAATCGACACTACTCACCCGATGCCGGCCGCTACCGAAGATGATGCCGTTAAAATTGCAGAATTAAAAAATTACCCGGTGGTGATGAAAATTTACTCCCCGGATATTACCCATAAATCGGATGTTGGCGGCGTGGCACTCAACATCAGAAGCGAAGAAATGGTACGCGCAGCTTTCCGCAACATGATGAAAACCGTATCGTCAAAAAAACCGGAAGCACGGATTGACGGGGTCACGATTCAGAAAATGGTGGATACAAAAGGAGCCATCGAACTTATTGTGGGTATCAAAAAAGATCCTGTTTTCGGTACGGTGATGCTTGTCGGGATGGGTGGCACAACAGCCGAACTGTTTAAGGACAACCGGCTCGAATTCCCGCCGTTAAACGAAAAACTGGTAAGGCAAATGCTAGAATCGCTGAAGATTTACCCGTTGCTCAAAGGCTGGCGTGGCGATTCAGCAAAAAATATTGAGAAATTAATCGAAGTGCTCATCCGCATGTCGTACCTCGCTGCCGACTACCCGGAAATCGCCGAGCTGGATATTAACCCGCTCGTAGTAACTGCTACCGACGTAATCGCGCTCGACGCCCGGATTGTGGTGGACGAAAAAATCCTTCAAAACCCGGTCAAAGATTATTCGCACCTGATTTTGCGCCCGTACCCGGAAAGTCTCATCAAAAACTGTACGTTAAAAGACGGCACCGAAATTACACTGCGCCCGATAAAACCGGAAGACGAACCACTCTGGCTTGAAATGCTGGCAAGTTGTTCGAAAGAATCGATTTATCACCGGTTCCGCTACGACTTCTATTTCGATTCGCACGAAGTGGCTACCAAATTCTGCTTTATCGATTACGACAGGGAAATCGCGATTGTAGCCGAACTGGAAGAAGACGGCAAGAAAAAACTGATTGGAGTAGGCCGTTTAATTGCCGATCCCGATTTGGAAGTGATGGAATATGCAGTGTTGATTACCGACGCCTGGCAGAAAAAAGAACTTGGAAATATTTTGACCGAATATTGTCTGCACATTGCCAAAGCCAAGGGTATTAAAAAGCTCGCCGCCGAAACAACCAAAGATAACAAGCCGATGATTTCGGTGTTCAGAAAACTGAACTTCAAAATCAGGTTTAACGAGGATACAACCGTTTCGGTCAACAAAGACATTCTTGAAGAGGAAGAATAACCGAGGTCAATCTTTAATCAATAAACTCCCGGCAGTTGGATTTTCCCTGCCGGGAGATTATTTCTAAATGTATGGATTCCGAAAAAACAGAAAGCGCCGCCAACATTATCCGGAAAGCAAAATATTTGGTTGCTTTTACAGGCGCCGGCATTTCGGTGGAAAGCGGAATCCCCCCGTTCAGGGGCGAAAACGGGCTTTGGAACCGGTTCGATCCTATTTTTCTTGAGATAGAGTATTTCCGGACAAAACCTTTACAGTCGTGGAAACGAATCAAGGAGATTTTTTACGACAGCCTTTGCGATGCCGAACCCAACATTGCCCACGAGGTGCTGGCAAAAATGGAAAAACGAAGTTTCCTCGAATCGATCATCACCCAAAATATCGATCATTTACACCAAAAAGCCGGAAACAGGTATGTTTACGAGTTACACGGAACCTATAAACAACTGGTTTGTACCGAATGCGGTTCGGAATACGACATGAGTTTTGCCGACTTAAACTTTTTGCCGCCCACCTGTTTTGTTTGTAAAGGAATCCTTAAACCCAACATGGTGTTTTTTAACGAACCCATCCCGCAGTTTGCCTTAAAACGTTCGTTCGAAGAAGCGCAAAAAGCCGATGTGCTGCTCATTATCGGCACCAACGCCGAAGTACTTCCCGCAGCCGACATCCCGGTGGCAGCCAAAAACCACGGCGCAAAAATTATCGAAATCAATATCGAAGAAACACATTTTACCCGCGAAATCACCGACATTTTTATCCGCGAAAAAGCGGGGGTGGCCATGAAAAAAATTGGGGAGCTGCTCTATCTCTGACATTTTTTTAAGAACACTCTGCTTTTTTCTGAAAAATGACTCAAAAGCGTGTGCTTCCGGCCGATTTTTGTATAAAAACGGATTAAAAGAGCGTGCTTCCAGCCAATTTTCGTATAAAAACGCCTCAAAAGCGCGTGCTTCCGGCCAATTTTTATGTAAAAACGACCAAAAAGAACTTGCTTTCGGGCAATTTCTGCGGGAAAACGTCTCAAAAGAATGTGCTTTCGGGCAATTTTTGTATAAAAATGACTCAAAAGCGCGTGCTTTCGGGCAATTTTTGCAGAAAAACGTCTCGAAAGATGGTTTGGGTGAGCCATTTTTACAGCCCGAAACCGTAACTTTTTATTTCGAACCCGGGAACAATGCCAACTCTTTTCAGCCCATTATTAAACCTTTTGAAAAAAGGATTGGGGATGACAGATTCATTTGCCTGAGTCAAAAAAAATTTCTACCATTAGCCCCTCAAAAAAAACAGAAATATTATACTTTACTTTTTTCAGAAAAAACAAAACAAAGATGAAACCGTTTGTAATTTTTTTAACAGTAACACTATTTTCAATGATAAGTTGTACCACGCAACCGCCCAAAGAAGCACCTCAGGCCGACCAGTTTCAGTTTTTTCTTGAGCAGTTTGCCGATGTCAGGATACTTCGTTATCCCGTACCCGGATTCGACGAGCTCGGTCTTCAGCAAAAGGAACTGGTTTATTACCTTTCGCAGGCCGCTATTGAAGGACGCGACATTATTTTCGACCAGAACAACCGGCATAACCTGGCCATCCGCCTCACACTCGAGGCTATTTTCGAAAACTACACCGGCGACCGGACAACCGGCGAGTTTCAATCGTTTATGATTTACCTGAAACGGGTCTGGTTCTCCAACGGAATCCATCACCATTACTCTACCGACAAGTTCGAACCCGGGTTCAGCGCCGAATATTTTAATACGCTGCTTACCAACATCGACGAATCGAAACTTCCGCTGCCGAAAAACGAAATTGAAGAAAAGCTTATTCCGGTAATGTTCGACCCGGCCATCGATGCCAAACGGGTGAACCAGGCCGAAGGACAGGATTTGATAGCCACGTCGGCCAGCAACTACTGGGCCGAAGGAATTTCGCAGGACGAAGCGGAAGCGTTTTATGCCGCGCTGAAGAATCCGGAAGATCCTGAGCCGGTTTCCTACGGATTAAACAGCCGTCTGGAAAAAAAAGATGGAAAGCTGGTGGAAAACGTATGGAAAGTGGGGGGAACTTATTCGGCTGCCATTGAAAAGATAGTATTCTGGCTCGAAAAAGCGTTGACGGTCGCCGAAAACGACCAGCAAAAAACAGTAATTTCTTTATTGATGGAGTACTACAAAACCGGCGATTTAAAAACGTTCGACCAATACAATGTAGCGTGGCTGGCCGATCAAAATTCGGCAGTCGATTTTGTAAACGGTTTTATCGAAACCTACGGCGACCCGCTCGGGTTAAAAGCCAGTTGGGAAAGTGTGGTCAATTTCAAAAATGTGGAAGCCACTCACCGCACCGAAATTATCAGCGCCAACGCGCAGTGGTTCGAAGATCATTCGCCGGTCGATCCGCGCTTCAGAAAAGAAAAAGTAAAAGGAGTTTCGGCAAAAGTAATCACCGCTGCCATGCTGGGTGGCGATTGTTACCCGGCTACTCCCATCGGAATCAACCTGCCGAACGCCGATTGGATTCGGAAAGAACACGGTTCTAAATCGGTGACCATCGAAAACATAACGTATGCTTACGACAAAGCGAGCCAAGGAAACGGTTTCCTCGAAGAATTCTGTTTTTCGCAGGAAGAGATCGACCGCCAGAACAAATACGGGTTTCAGGCCGATAACCTGCACACCGATTTACACGAATGTCTCGGTCATGGTTCGGGACAATTGCTTCCCGGCGTGGCCGGCGACGAACTGAAAGCCTACGGAGCGACCATCGAGGAAGCACGCGCCGACCTGTTTGCCCTGTATTACATGGGCGACACGAAGTTAGTGGAACTGGGGCTTCTCCCCGACTCCGAAGCGTACAAAGCCGCATACGACGATTACATCCGCAACGGACTGATGACCCAGTTAACAAGGATTAAACCTGGCGATAATATCGAAGAATCGCACATGCGCAACCGCCAGTTGATTGCCATGTGGGTGTTTGAAAAAGGAAAAGGCGAAAACGTAATCGAACGAAAGGAAAAGGAAGGGAAAACCTACTTTGTTATCAACGATTACAAAAAACTTCAGGCGCTGTTTGGCGAACTGTTAGCCGAAATACAACGTGTAAAATCGGAAGGCGACTTTCAGGGTGCAAAATTGCTCGTTGAAAACTATGCTGTAAAAGTAGAACCCGAACTGCACAAAGAAGTGCTGGCCCGTTACGAAAAGCTCGGGTTGGCGCCGTACAGCGGTTTTGTGAACCCGGTTTACAACGTAGAAAAGGACGCCGGCGGAAAGATTACCAACATCACACTTGATTTTTCAGAAGATTATATCACACAAATGTTGCGCTACTCGAAAGAGCATTCGTGGCTGCCTGTTTACAATTAACAACATACTGAACCATGAACAAAACAATTTCCATTTTTGGCATTCTCCTGATTTTGCTGACATCCTGTTCGACCGGGAAAAAGTCGCTCCAGAGAGGTGAATATTTTTCGGCTGTATTAAAAGCGGTGGAGCGTTTAAAATCGGCTCCTGAGAACAAAAATGCCTCCAATGTGCTGCGCGAAGGATATCCTATAACACTGGAGTGGACGCAGGAAGAGATGGATATGCTCCTTTCATCCAACTCGCCTGAAAAGTGGGAAGAAGCCATTCGTTTAATGCAGCAGGTAAACCAGATGTCGAATGAAATCAGGAGTACGCCGGCAGCGCGTAAAATTATCAGCCAGCCGAAAACCTATACTTCGGAACTGAATATGGCGCTCGAAAAGGCTGCAGAAGGCAGGTACAACGCCGGATTAGCCGAACTGGAAATCAACACCCAACAGTCGGCAAGAAACGCGTTCGACCATTTTCTAAAAGCCAGCCAGTATGTGCCCGGTTATAAAAATGTTGCCGAACTGATGCCGAAAGCCAAAGATTTGGCCACGGTAAGGGTTCTTTTGCAGGCCATTCCGGTCAACACCCAGAAATACAGACTTTCTTCCGAATTTTTCTACAACCAGATATTCGAATACCTCAACAACCAATTTCCCTCCGGGAGTTTTGTTGACTTCTATTCCCCGATCCAGGCCAAACAAGAAGGTCTTGAATATCCCGATTTTGTAGTTGACATGGAATTTTTCGATTTTTCGGTAGGAAACTTAACTCACACCGAAAAAGAAGAGAAAGTGGAAAAAAGGGTTAAACTGGAATCAAAAGACACCACAAAAGTGGAGTACAAAAATTATTCGGCAAAGCTAAAAACGTTCACCGACCAGGTGTTGTCGGGCGGAACGTTACGGGTCAGGATTTTCGAGCCGGCCAACGACAAATTGCTGTTCGACGAACTTGTTCCCGGTTCTTTTACATGGGTCAACCAATATGC
>CAYWBV010000041.1:0-19046 GCA_964455785.1 uncultured Maribellus sp. | reverse complement strand
CAATGGCGATTACAGGATTGTGTTAAGTTCGTTCGACAAAGAGTTTACATACAATATAGTAAAATAGATTGGGGAAAAGGATTAGTTGAAAAGAGGCTCCGAATTTTTCGGGGCCTTTTTTATTTTAGAATCCGGCAGCAAAGTTTTGTTTTTCATCATGTTGTTTACCAGCCAAACTGAGGCGTTCACCCTCTGTTCGTCACCGTTGGGCGAATAAAGGGAAAGACCTTGTAACTTATTTTTTCCCAGGCAGTCAATAGAGTAAACAATTAAACAGAAAAGCAATGAAAACAATGATTTGGGTTATTACAACTATTGCCGTAATGTATGTGGCAAACAGTTATGCCACCGGAACTTCAAAAATGAATATTGTTCAGGTAGAAGCTGAAAAAGCTTTGGTAGCATTCGAGTCGGTTTCTCCGGCGCATTTCGAAATTACAATAAAAAAAGAGGATGGAAGAATCGTTTACTACAAAGAAACCAAAAACCTGAAGAAAGAATATCGCCAGGTTTTCGATTTTTCTGAAACCGGTCCTGGAACGTACGATGTTTGTATCTGCGATGGCAGTAACCGTGTAAGCAGGAAAATGGTTGTCTCCAAAAATGGAATTTCAGTAGAGAAGCCGTTATATTTGACCCAACCCTATTTTAAGTTTGAAAATAATCGTTTAAACGTTTCATTTTTAAATCATGCCAACAAGAGTGTTTATCTATCCATTTATCAGGGAGACGATTATATTACTTCCGTAAAACTGGGAAAAGAATTAGCTATACAGAAATGTATCGATTTTTCGAATCTGAAAAAGGGAGATTACAAAGTAGTTCTAAACGACTGGTATAACGATTACTCATTCGTAGTACATAAATAGGGTTAGTGTGTATTTGGTTTGAAAAAGCTCCGGATTCCGGAGCTTTTTTGTTTGTATATAACTCCGGTTATCAGTAATTTAGCCATTACCTGAAATATTATTTTAGATTGTTTTGCAAAATTTATTTGAATAAATTTAAATATTACGCCCTGTATTTTAAACTATTGGGCAGGGTTGAAGTCAAAATCCGTGTTTAATCAATAGGAGAATTTTTAACCGTGCAGATAAAAATTGAAAATCTAAATAAGGTTTACCCGAACGGGAACTATGCCATCAAAAATCTGAACCTTGAAATCCCTAACGGTATGTTTGGATTGCTGGGGCCAAACGGTGCAGGTAAGTCAACCCTGATGAGGATTTTGGTGACACTGATGAAACCCAGCAGCGGCAAGGTTACCATTGACGGACTCGATTTGGCAAAAAACCGGAGGGAAATCCGTTCGATGCTCGGTTATTTACCCCAGGATTTTAGTTTCTTCTCGAAGTTGAAAACCTACGAATTTTTGGATTATGCCGCCCGGCTGGCGGGAATGAAAAACAGCGCGGCGAGAAGAACAGCAGTAGATCAAATGCTCGAAGAAGTAGGTCTGTACGAGGCCCGCGACCGGAATGCCAACAAACTTTCGGGCGGTATGAAACGAAGATTGGGAATCGCCCAGGCGCTGATTAACGATCCCCGGATTATTATTGTTGACGAACCCACAACCGGACTTGACCCGGAAGAACGAATCCGGTTCAGAAATTTGCTTTCAAATATCAGTACCCGGGATGTTATTATTATACTTTCAACCCATATCGTGGGCGATATTTCGAGTACCTGCGACAATATGGCGCTGTTAAACAAAGGACAGCTAGCTTTTGCAGGCTCACCCGAAGATCTGGTAAAAGAAGCTGTCGGGCATGTTTGGCTGATTAACGCTACCGAAACAGAGTATCTCGAAATCAATGAAAAATACCCTGTAATTTCTACCATACCTTCCGATGGCGGTTGGGAAGTGCAGGTTGTTGCCGAAAATATCAACGGTTATTACGGAAGACAAATCGACCCCAACCTTGAACACGCCTACGTCCATTTTATGGAAAACAGGTTAAACCAGTGGAGCAAAGTATAATTAAACCATAAAACAAGATTAAAATGATTTCGTTGCACAATATCCTTTCCATTGCCAAATATGAACGTAAAACCCTGCTTCGAAGCTGGTTCTTCCGCATTTTCGGAATCCTTTCTCTGCTGGTGCTTTTCGGAATGAACTTCGGTATGATTATCGAAGGCGGCGGCGGCGAAGGATGGGTAATTAAATCCATCCCCAGCGCAATTCCTTATTTTAACCTGTTAATATTGAACGTCGCACAGGCAATTATTGCGGTGTTCCTTGCTTCCGACTTTTTGAAACGCGACAAAAAACTGGATACCACCGAAGTAATTTACATGCGGTCGATGACCAACAGCGAATATGTGATTGGCAAAACCTGGGGAAACCTTCAGGTATTCCTTGTTTTGAACATCGTGGTTATTGCAATGGCCCTCATTTTTAACATGCTGGCTCAGGATACATCCATCGACTGGTTTTCTTACGGAATTTACTTAATACTGATTAGTGTTCCCACATTAATTTTTATTATGGGCCTTTCGTTTCTGCTGATGAGCGTTATTCGTAACCAGGCCATCACATTTGTGCTGATACTTGGCTATATCGGGATAACCCTTTTCCTTTTGCAGGCGAAGTTTTATTATATTTTCGACTACATGGCATTTAATATCCCGATGCTAAATTCCGACATCGTAGGTTTTGGAAACCTCGATGTAATTGCAACCCACCGGGGGATTTATTTCAGCCTGGGCGCCGGCTTTATATTTTTGTCCATTTTCCTTTTGAAAAGACTCCCCCAGTCCGAGTCGTCAACTATCTTTTCACTAATATTTGCCATCCTCTTTATCGCTGCCGGGGGTTACCTTGGATTTAACCATATCAACCGGTTTAAAATTGATGCCCGTATGCGGGAACAGGCGGTTGAATTGAACAACCGGTACGTAAAAGAAAAACTTCCCGAAACACTGGAACATAAAATTGAGTTGGCTCATCTGGGCGATTCGATTTCTGTTTCCTCAAAACTATTGCTAAAAAATGATACGGAAGCGAACCTAAATAAATTGATTTTCAGTTTGAACGATGGATTGACTGTAAAAAGTTTGAAACTGGATGGAAAAGAGGTTCCGTTTGTAAGGGATCTTCATTTGATTCGGATCAACGATAATGTTTCGGTCGCTCCGGGAGAAGAAACAACCGCCGAGATTTTATATCATGGAAAAATTGATGAAACCTTTTGCTATCTGGATATCGATGAAGAGACCATGCAGGAAAAATATGGCAAATTTGTTATCAATGTCGATAAACGGTACGCTTTTGTTACGCCCGGTTATGTGTTGTTAACACCAGAATCGAACTGGTACCCAAAAGTTGGAGTAACCTACAGTTCAGAAGATGTTAGCTGGAACCAACCTCAATTTATCCATTTTGATTTGAGTGTAAAAACTGCCGAAGGATTAAAAGCCGTCTCCCAGGGAAAAATGAATGAAATTTCCGGTGGACAATTTTCATTCGTAAATGAACATCCTTTGACACAAATTTCTCTTGCCATCGGGAACTACCAGTATAAAAATATGATTGAAAAGGGGAAGGAATTTGGTATCTGGTACATCGAAGGTCACGATTTTTTCAGCGGGGCTTTTCCCGAAATCGAAGATACAATCCCAAGTATGATCAACGAACAACTGGAAGATTTTGAAAGGACTTATAACCTTGAATATATATTTGAAAGGATTTCCATTGTTGAAGCCCCGGCGCAGTTCAAAACCTATGAACGTACCTGGACTTCGTGCCAGGAATATGTTCAACCGGAGCAAGTGCTTGTCCCTGAAAAAGGTTTTATGCTGAGGGCAGCCGATTTTGAAGGTTCCAAAAAAAGGATGCAACGCTGGGGAAACAGGGGCGGCGGGGCAATGACACCGGAAGACCTGCAAACCAGGGTGCTGGGCGATTTCCTCAGGACATTCACCGAAGAACAGGAATCGAATTTCAGAGGGGGGCCAGGGGGTATGTCGGTTTCCGAATCATTGAGTCCTTATTTTATTTTTCCCATGTTTTACAATTTCCAAAATAACATCCAGTCCGACAAATGGCCGATTACCAACCGGGTTTTCGAAGCCTATCTGAAAAACCAGGAAACAGACATGCGTTCGGTATTTATGCGTGGAATGGCGGGTTTGAGCGAAGATGAGATGGCCAATATTGCATTACAGGACAGCACATTCGAGGAAATTTTAGCTGATGCAAATCAAAAAAGGATCATCGATAATGTTATCAAACTGAAAGGTGACGTCCTTTTTTCAATGATTCAATACAAAGCAGGTGAAGAAGCGTTTGAAAGTTTTCTGCAGGAAATTCTTAACGATTATAAATTTAAAAACATAACGTTCGAGGAATTCGACAAACGGCTGAGTGAAAAATTTGGTATGGAATTAATACCCATTATGGACGATTGGTTCAAAGCCAAATCGCTGCCTGGATTTTTAATTTCGCCGATAACGGCTGTAAAAGTTAAGTCGGGGGAAATGATGAAAACAAAAATCTCCCTAAAAACAACCAACTTTTCGGATACAGAAGGCTTGATAAAAATTACATTCCGCCTGGGCGGTTTTGGAGGCGGTGGTCCGGGGCGCGGTCCGGGGATGGGTGGTTCTGAAGACCTGATCAACAAACTGGTTCTTCTCGAACCCCATCAAACCAAGGAAATCAACTATTTACTGGACGCCGAACCACGAATGGTTATGGTAAATACAATGACTTCGCAAAACATACCGCAAATTATGAGTGAGGGGTTCAGAGAAATTGACGAGGATACCAAAGCGCAGGCAATTGAAGGGGAAACCCTGACAGACACACCAGTGCAAACCGCCTTGGCCGGCGAAACGGTTGTTGACAATGAGGATCCCGAATTTGAGATAACCCGTAACCAAAAGGAAAGTCTTCTTGAACGATGGATATTGAAAGAAAACGAAGGAGGCTCAAAATATAAGGGGATGAACAACTGGCGCCCTCCAACCAGTTGGACAGCAATCACAAACACCGATTTTTACGGCGAATACATTCGATCCGGTTATTACATCAAAAGCGGCGATGGCTCACAAGTAGCAAAATGGCATGTACCGGTTTCAAAACCAGGATACTACGATGTTTATTATCATTTATACAAATCGCGCGGGTTCAGACGAGGCCCCGGCGGTGGCGGCGGAGATGAAGAAAAAGGAAAATATATTTTTACCATTCATGCCGACGACGGAGCCGAAGAACAGGAACTCGATATTCAAAGTTCGGATGAAGGATGGAATCATCTGGGGTCGTTCTATTTCTCTGCCGATACCGCTTTGGTCGAGCTTTCGAATAAATCGGAGTTGAGAATGGTTTTTGCCGATGCCGTAAAAATAGTGGAGCTATAAAACAACTAAATCAATAGAAATGAATTCATTAAAAATTAAATCATTGCCGAAAGTTGTAACACTGGGACTACTGCTGTTTTTTAGCCTCCCGGGGGTACAGGCACAAGAAGCGCTTACACTGGAAAGGGCTTTACAATTTGCTGAAACCAGCAGCCCTGACATTAAACAATCGTTACTCAACCTCACGCGTTATCAAAAAAACCTGGAAGCACAAAGGGCGGCCCTAAAATCCAGGTTCTCGCTGAGTGTTGATCCCCTTAGTTTTAATCGTAGCCGACGTTTCGACAGCCGGGTTTCAGAATGGTACACCAACGAAAATCTCGAATCAAGCAGTTTATTCACCGTATCGCAACCTATTCTTTTAACCGACGGGACGCTCTCGTTAAACAACGAGTTTGGCTGGCAAAAGAGTTTGTCCGATGCCAATGACTCGGAAAGTAAAGTATTTTACAATAACCTGTATTTAAATTTAAATCAGCCGTTGTTTACCTACAACAAGCTGAAACTCCAACTGAAAGAGCTGGAACTGAATTTCGAAAATGCAAATATCAGTTATGCAATTCAAAGGTTAAATCTCGAAAAGAATGTAACCCAGTATTTTTATAACGTTTATATGGCGCAGATGAATTTAACCATCGCTAAAGAAGAGTTGCAAAACACACAAAAAAGTTACGATATAATCAAAAACAAGGTAGAAGCCGGACTGGCCGCCAAAGAAGAGTTGTACCAGGCAGAACTGAACCTGGCAACCTCGAAATCGACAGTTCAGGATCAAGAAGTTACGCTTGAGAATTACAAAGACCAGTTAAAACTTTATTTGGGAATGGATCTTTTTGAAGACATCCTGGCTCTGGCCGATGTTACGGCAAACCCGGTTAAAGTGGATATGGATCAGGCGATTCAAAACGGACTAAAATCGAGGATGGAACTGCGGCAGAGGGAAATCGATATTGAAACCAGCCAGTTCGAAATGATACAAACCAGGGCGTTAAACGAATTTAAAGGCGAATTGAACCTGCGCCTCGGGATAACCGGAGACAATGGAAATGTGGCGAAAGTGTATAATAACCCGACACAAAGTCCATCTGTCGCGCTCTCTTTTAGCTTACCGCTTTTCGACTGGGGTGAAAAAAAGGCGAGGATAGCCGCGCAGGAAGCTGCCATTCAGTCTGAAGAACTTAATTATGAAGAACAACAAAAAGAAATTATAATCGGGGTTCGGCAAGCATACCGTAATTTGCAAAACCAGGTGAACCAGATTGAAATTGCAAAACAAAACGAAGTGAATGCCCAGCTCACTTACGAAATCAATCTCGAACGTTATGAAAACGGCGATTTGACCGGGATGGACCTAAACCTCTACCAAACACAGCTTTCAGAGAAAAAAATAGCTTATGCACAGGCCCTCATCAATTATAAAATAGAGTTATTAAACCTCAAAATTCAAAGTTTGTTCGACTTCGAAAAAAATGAAGCAATCCTCCCTTCCGAATTATATTTAAATGATAAAAATTAAACCTGAAAAAAATCAAATGAAAATGAAAAATATCAGATTACTATTCATGTTAGGTATGGTTGCAGCAGTGGTTTCCTGCAACAATCAAACTTCAAGCGAAAATACCGAACTGGCCTCGCCGGTTTCTGTCGAAAACGTAAAACTTCAGAGCATCCGCCAATATATCAATACAACGGGCACGGCCAATGCAACGTACGAAACAACACTGGGCACCGAAATGAGCGGAAAATACCATGTTGCCATCAATCCGCAAACCGGAAGAGCCTTTAAACTGGGCGACAGGGTAAAAGAAGGACAGGCAATTATTCGGTTGGAAGATCAGGCATACGAAAATGAAGTTGCCATTGAATCGGCAAAACTGAACCTCGAAATCTCGGAGGATGAATACAACAAACAAAAATCACTGTACGAAAAAGGAGGCGTTACCCTTTATGAACTCCGAAACTCCGAAGTATCAAAAACCAGTGCACAATACAATTATGAGGGTGCAAAAATCAAACTGTCGAAAATGAATATCGTCGCCCCGTTTTCCGGAATTATTGTTGACCTTCCTTATTTTACCGAAGGAACACAGGTAGCATCGGGCACAGAAGTAGTCAGTCTGATGAGTTACGATAAAATGTTTATGGAAATCAACCTTCCCGAAAAAAACATTTCGGAAATAAAAATCGGACAAGAAACCCTGATTACCAACTACACCATTAGCGAAGATACGCTGAAGGGAACTGTTGCAGAACTTTCTCCGGTGATAAGTACCGAAACCCGGACCTTTAAGGGGATAATCCAGATAAACAACCCGGATTTAAAACTGCGCCCCGGGATGTTCGTCAAGGCCGATATCATTACAGCCCAAAAAGACAGCGCCATTGTTATCCCAAAAGATATTATCATGACCGGCAACCGCGGAAAATATGTTTTTGTGGTGGGCCGTAACAGTACCGCCGAAGACCGCTGGCTCACCATTGGGCTTCAAAACCAGGAATCGGTTGAAGTGCTGGAAGGACTAAGCGTTAACGACCGTTTGGTTATCGATGGTTTTGAAACATTACGCGACCGCGCGAAAGTAAAAGTTATACTCTGAAAAGGTTCCCGGCAACTTATTTGAAAAATTAACAGAATGAAAAAATTAACAGAATTTTCTGTCAATTACCCGGTAACTATTTTAATGGTGGTCCTCGGAGTTCTTCTCCTGGGTTACATTTCGTATGATAAACTGGGAGTTGACTTATTCCCCGACTTAAATTCGCCCCGGATTTTTGTCGAGGTCCAATCGGGTGAACGTCCACCTGAAGAAATGGAAAAACAATTTGTGGAAGATATCGAAGCGCTGGCTATACGCCAGTCCGATGTTATCCAGGTAACCTCGGTTTCAAAAGTAGGTACTGCTCAGATCATCGTTGAATACGACTGGAACAAGGACATGGATGAAGCTTTTCTCGATCTTCAAAAAGCTTTAAATACACTGACACAAAACTCGGAACTTGATGATTTGACCATCACCCAGCACGATCCCAATACATCGCCTGTTATGGTTATCGGGTTAACCCATACCGAGATAACTGACATGAACGAAATCAGAAAGGTAGCCGAAAATTACATACGAAACGAATTGGTCAGGCTCGAAGGTGTCGCCGAAGTTGAACTTTCAGGACAGGAAGAGGGCGAAGTAGTGATTCAAACCGATCC
Source organism: uncultured Maribellus sp. (assembly GCA_964455785.1). GTDB lineage: Bacteria > Bacteroidota > Bacteroidia > Bacteroidales > Prolixibacteraceae > Draconibacterium. The sequence goes on along the minus strand of CAYWBV010000041.1, from coordinate 10,477 downwards.
TTACCGACTGGAAGCCCAAGGTCTTACGATGGACGAAATAAGCACGCGGATACAAAGTTTTAACAGCAGTGTCTCCGGTGGAAGTATTAGCGAAATGGGTATGCAGTATATTGTAAAAGGGGTCAGCCTGCTCGATGATGCCGAAGATTTTGAGAACCTGATTGTCGGATACAAAGCTGTTCGTGTTGAAACGGATGGACAAAACACGATATCGAGAGCGCCCATCTTTTTAAAAGATGTGGCCAGTATTTCTTTCGGAAACAAAGAACCTGAAAATATAGTCCATATTAACGGCGAGCGTTGTATCGGACTTTCTATTTACAAGGAAACAAAATACAACACCGTTAAATCGGTCGAACAGATAAAAGAAGCTCTTGTAAACATTGAAAAAGCGCTGCCGGGGTATCAACTCACCATGGTGTCGGACCAGGGAAAATTTATCAGCCAGGCTATTGGCGAAGTAGGCGAATCATTATTGCTTGGAGTTTTACTGGCTGTGTTTGTCCTTTTTATATTCCTCCGCAGATTTGGTACTACATTAATAGTCAGTATTGCAATTCCGATCTCCATTATTGCAACGTTCAATTTAATGTATTTTAATAACCTCACCATCAATATCATGACATTGGGAGGGTTGGCGCTTGGAGCCGGAATGCTTGTCGATAACGCCATTGTGGTTATGGAAAATATTTTCCGGAACCACGAAAACGGGATGAGTGTAAAAGATTCCGCGATTGTTGGAACTTCGGAGGTTGGCGGTGCAATCACTTCATCAACGCTAACAACCATTGTTGTTTTTTTACCCATTGTTTATCTGCACGGAGCATCGGGCGAACTGTTTAAAGACCAGGCCTGGGTTGTGGCATTTTCGTTAATTTCGTCGCTTTTTGTCGCTATTTTCCTTATTCCCACCATGTACAACCGGTTCTATAAAAATAAAAAAATGGCGGTACAACGCCAGTCGGTTAAGGTAGGCGGTTACGGGCGGTTTCTGGAAAAAATTCTGAGAGTAAAATGGGTGGTTATATTGATAACGGCTGTTTTGGTTGCCGGCTCAATTTATCTGATTCCATTTATCGGGACCGAATTTATGCCTAAAACAGAAACGAAAGAGTTTACCATCGATGTAAAACTTCAGGAGGGGACCGAATTGGAACGCACCGAATCGACCGTTAAAAATATTGAAACCATATTAGCCGAATATCTGGGCGAAAACCTCGATAAAATATACTCCCACGCTGGCCCTTTCAGTGGTATCACAAGCGACGAAACTTCTGTTTTTCAGGGTGAGAATTCAGCCGAAATAAAGGTAATCCTTAAAAATGAAGCGACGATAAACTCACAAATGGTTATCGAAAATCTTGATCGGCTTTTGTCGGATGTTGAAGGCCTCGAAGTTAGTTTCTCTCAGGAAGAGACCGCGCTGCAATCGATTCTTGGCACCGACGAAGCTCCTGTTGTTGTGGAAGTTCGCGGAGAAGAACTGGATGAAATCGAATCCATTATCAACCAGGTCAAAGAAAAAGTGGCCGGGATGGAAGGACTGTTCAACGTCCAGTCGTCGATTGAAAACGGCGCCCCTGAAGTGGAGGTAAAAATCGATCGTGTCCGGGCAGGAATGTACGATATTGATATCAGCTCGGTAATCTCCCAACTGGAAGAACAACTGGAAGGGAAGAATGCAGGCGAACTTGAAAAAAACGGCGAGATGCAGGATATTACCATAAAAGTTCCCGAAAAAGGGTTAAACGAAATTAACGACCTTACCATTACTTCGGGGGAACAGGTGTTCAGGCTGAGTGAAATTGCAGAGATTTCATACGGTGTTTCACCCAAAGAAATTTACAGACGAAACCAAAACCGGATCGGAAAAGTTACTGCCCAAACCGATAAAGGCGTAGCAATCGATCATGTAGCAGCCAATATCCGCGAAGCGACAGCCTCCATCGAACTACCCCGCGATTACAGCATTCTGGTAACCGGCGAGGAAGAAAAACGACAGGAATCGATGAGCAATCTCGGATTTGCCCTGTTGTTGTCGATTGTACTGGTTTATATGGTTATGGCCTCCCAGTTCGAATCGCTTATTCATCCGTTTACGATATTGCTGACAATTCCAATGGCTTTGGTCGGAAGTATATTGACCTTTTTTATTTTGGGGAAAACATTAAATATTATGGCTGTCATCGGAATAATTATGCTGGCAGGCATCGCCGTTAACAACTCCATTATTCTGGTTGACCGGATCAATCAGCTTATTCGCGACGGAAGTGATCGGAAAGAGGCAATTCTGATGGCAGGACAACAACGTATCCGGCCCATCATAATGACCAGTTTGACTACCATTCTTGCCCTGCTTCCGTTAACATTCGGCTTTGGCGAAAGCGCTTCATTACGTTCTCCAATGGCATTGGCAGTTATCGGCGGGCTGGTAACTTCCACTTTGTTAACATTGGTGGTTATACCTTGTGTTTACGATGTGCTCGACAGGCTAAAAGGTCTTTTTATAAAAAAAGGGGAAACTGCATCCCGGCAAATATAATATCACAATTTTCAAAGGATGAAATTCATCATAAACAGAAAAATACTCATTACCATGTTGTTTACCGGGCTCACCCTGCTGGGTTATGTCTCGTATCAACGACTGGAAGTAGAGTTGATGCCAAATGCAGAGCTTCCGATGCTGTTTGTCCAGATTAATTCGCGGGTCGAGGTTGACCCCAATTATATGGAAAACCAGGCGGTAATCCCGATTGAAGGTGCAATCGGTACGCTGGAAGGGATAGAAAGTATGGAGTCGTCGCTCAATAACCGATCTGCTTCTATCCAGGTCAGTTTTAAACAGAATGTGGATTCCAAATACCTTTTTCTGAAACTCCAGGAAAAAATTGACCAGGTAACGGATGGTCTGGACGAAAATTTTGTGGTGAATGTTAACCGGGTCAACATCGAACAGCTCACCAACCAGTTTATGGAGCTGCAAATCAGGGGAAGCGGAGGTACCGACCGGATCCGAAATATCGTCGATGAAGAAATTACCTCCCAAATGGAAAATATCGATGGTGTAGCTTCGGTAACGGTTTACGGCGGAAAAGAAAAATCGATTGAGGTTACTTATGATGCTGCGGCCTGCGAAGCCTACAACATTACGCCTTCACAAATTCAACGTGCAATATCACAGGGATCGACCGACAGAACTTTTACCGGCTATCTGCACGACTCGCAAAAACAATATTTTGTACATGTTACCGCCGAATACGCCGACGTTTCGGATATTGAAAACATTGTTGTTGCCGATGGCCCGATTTTGCTGAAAGACGTTGCCGACATTTATTTTGGGGTAAAAGAAGAAGAAACCATCAGTCGTGTCAACGGATTGGATGCAGTTTCGATGATCCTGGTCAGCGACTCGCAGGCCAACCTCATCGATCTTTCACACAAGGTACAGGACGAAATACTGGAGTTGAATGAAAAACTGGCGGCCAAAGATGTCCAGATTGTCGTTCAAACCAACACCGCCGAAACCATGGAAGAAAACATCAACCAGATTATTGATCTGGCTCTTGTCGGTGGATTACTTGCCATTTTTGTGTTGTGGATGTTCCTGAAAAACCTGAAAATCGTCTCTTTTATTGCGCTGGCAATTCCCATTTCAGTGTTTACGGCATTTAACCTTTTTTATGCGTTTAATATTTCGCTGAACAGTCTGACCTTGGTCGGGCTGGTCCTTGCCATCGGTATGTTGCTCGACAACAGTGTTGTTGTTCTCGAAAATATTTACCGACTGTCGGGGAAACGTTTCGATGCCGACCGGGCTGTCGTTCAGGGCACACAAGAAGTCTGGCGTTCGATTGTAGCCGCTACCTTAACCACGGTTACGGTATTTTTACCCTTTATCTTTTCAACGGATTACATGATAAAACTTCTCGGAAACCACGTGGGAATATCCATTATTTCCACACTTGTGATTTCCCTTTTTGTTGCCCTGCTTCTTATTCCGATGGGCGCTCACCTTTTACTCAAAGGAAAAGCGTCGCATAACATTTTCTACGAAAAGGTAACTACCAACAATCGTATTATCCAGATTTATATTCTTATCCTGAAAGCCAGTATGAGAAGACCTGCAGCAACCATTATCGGTGCAATTGTGGTGTTTTTTATTACCGTTTTTGTTGTACTGGCTGTCAGTGTCAGCAATCTGGAAGAAGTAGAAGAAACTGAGTTTTCGGTTTATGTAACCATGCCGACCGGTTCTACCCTCGAAAAAACCGATCTGGTTGTTACCGAAATTGAAAGCCGTCTGGCCGACTTGCCCGAGAAACAGGATGTCAGCAGCAGGATTGAAGACGATGAGGCTGTAATTACGGTCATCTTAAAAGAAGATTTTAAAGACACTTCGGAACGTACCGTTGCCGAAATAAAATCGGATGTTGAAGATCGGGTGGAAAATATTTCTCAGGCCGAAATCAGTTTAACCGAACCAACATCAAGTACAAGGTTCGGTGGCGGTGGAATGGGCCGCAGCGGGACACAAAATTTCGGTCGCTTCCTGGGGATCGGAACCAACGAGGAGCGAATCATCATCAAAGGAGAAGACTTCGACGTGATGAAAGGAGTGGCCGATGACTTGGAATATTATATCGAAGATTTGGAATCCATCAGAAACGTTAACCTGAGCGTGTCGGGCAACCAGCCCGAAATCCACCTTCATTTTAACCAGCTTTTATTAACCGATTATGGAATCGGCCTTAATAATATTGCTTCCGAGCTCGGTGCCTTTTCAAGAGAATTTACTTCGGGAGCAGTTTTCAAACAGGCAAACGAAGAATATGAAATCGTGATTAAGGAAAAACTGGCAGAAGGTGAGGAGGAAGAAGATAACGATAAAGGTATCGACGACCTTAAAATGCTTAAAATCAGCAACACGTCGGGTGCAACCTACGATTTGCAGGATATTGCCGAACTGGTGTATTCCGACGGGATGTCGAGGATTACCCGTGTTAACCAGGAAAAACAGATTGAACTCACCTACCGCTTTGTGGAAGAGGCCGAACAATCGAAAGATTTGCTCGAAGCATATCGCCTTGAAATCGACGAAATCGTAAGTTCTTACAAACTTCCTTCGGGTGTGGCAACCGAGGTGGTTCACGAAGAGGATCAATATTCCGAATTCTATTTTCTGATAGCCGCCGCTTTTATTCTTATCCTGATGATCCTCGCATCGGTTTTTGAGTCGCTGTCCACCCCTTTTGTGCTGATGTTTTCGATTCCGCTGGCTGCCATCGGCTCATTCCTGGCCTTAATTTTTACCGGGAACAGCCTGTTTAATGCCAACACACTCATCGGATTTTTAATTTTGCTGGGTATCGTTGTCAATAACGGGATTATACTCATCGATTATACCAATATCCTGCGGAAACGCGGTTTCCGTAAATCGCGGGCTTTGATGACCGCCGGGCTGTCGCGTGTGCGCCCCATCCTGATAACATCGGGCACTACCATTGTAGCCATGTTCCCTCTTGCCATGGGTCAGGCCGAATACGTTGGCGCCATTGGAGCTCCGTTCGCCATTACCGTAATCGGGGGCTTGTCGGTAAGTACACTGCTTACCCTGGTTTTTATTCCCACATTATACGCCGGACTTGAAAATGCTTTAGACTGGATACGGTCGCTCAACTGGATGATTAAAGTAGGGCAGCTTGTTCTGTTTGTTGCCGGCGCTTTATATGTTTATTTCGAAGTAGATACTTTCATCTGGCAACTGCTCGATTTTATGATGCTGATCATCGGAATTCCGGGAATTACCGCTTTTGTGATGAGCAGTTTGCGGCAGGCCAGTTCGAAGGTTATCAGCGAAAATGAGACAATCACCATCAAGATCAGAAAATTAGTTAAAGTTTACGACCGCGACAGCCGGTTTGTCCGCGAGTGGAAATCGGGGATAAAAATCAGGGAGCGGGCCGGTTTGCTTAAAGATTACAAAAAATTGCGCGACTTTTACGACCTCGTTTGGCAGGTGCCGCTTTTTGTTTTCCTGGTCTATTTCACCTTTATTTATCTTGAAAGTAACCTTTGGATGTGGATTATGGCCCACGCCGTATATTTCTTTCTGTTTCTTTTGTGGGCGCCGCTCAACCAGGTTCTTATCAATAAACATCAAACGACATCAAAACCGGTCTACCTGAAAATTCGGAGAATCGTCAAAAACCTGATTTACTGGGTTACGCCACTGATTTTCATTTATCTGTTCTTCGTGAAATGGAATAACCCCGGGATGGTCATTTTTGTGGGAATCATAGCGTTGCTGCTTCTTGTGATTTACAGTTCGGGCGAATACATTCACAACAAGAATGTTAACATTGCCCGCATCGAAGGCCGGTTCAGCGCCATGCGCCGCGGATATTTCAACATGGTAAGGCAGATTCCGGTTATCGGGAAACATAAAAAACCATTCAGGGCGTTGAACGGTGTTTCGCTCGAAATAAAAACCGGGATGTTCGGGTTATTAGGTCCGAATGGCGCTGGTAAATCAACCATGATGCGTACCATTTGCGGGATACTGGAACAGAGTTATGGCAAAATCTGGATCAACGGGATGGACACCCAGAAATACCGCGAAGAACTACAGGGTTTGATCGGCTATCTTCCCCAGGCATTTGGCACTTACGAGAACATGTCGGCGTGGGAATTCCTCGATTACCAGGCGATCCTGAAAGGATTGGACGATGCCACAGTTCGCGACGAACGGCTGGAGTACGTGCTGAAAAGCGTTCATATGTACGAACGGCGCGACGATAAAATCGGGTCGTTCTCGGGAGGGATGAAACAACGAATCGGGATTGCACAAATCCTGCTCAATTTGCCGCGGATACTTGTTGTGGACGAACCCACCGCCGGGCTCGACCCGCGCGAAAGGATTCGATTCCGTAACCTGCTGGTAGAACTGAGCCGCGAACGGATTGTTATCTTCTCGACCCACATCATCGAAGACATTTCAAGTTCGTGTAACCAGGTGGCCGTTATTAACCGCGGAAACCTGAAATACTTTGGCACACCCAACGACATGGTCAACATCGGGCGAAACTTTGTTTGGCAGTTTACGCTCCCGGCAAAAGAATTCGACAGTTTTGCCAATAAACAGATGATTGTTCACCACATGCGCGAAGGCGAGAATATCAAGTTACGCTGCCTGGCCAAAGAAAAACCGGCAGAAAATGCGGTCAACGTTTCTCCGCATCTCGAAGATGCCTATTTGTGTTTGCTGAAAGATTTCGTTTAAAAGAAAACAAATGAGTAAAAATTCAAAAATAAAAAACCGGCTCATCATTTTGTTCAGAATGGTCAGGTATAACCTGAAAATTATTTTTGCCAACAAGTTTATTTGGTTCCTGATGGCTGCATTTGCCTTTTTCCTCTTTTTCGCCATCCAGTCGGTTTTGGAAAGAAGCACGATCACGGAAGGTTCCATTTACGGACTGTTGATTTTCCCGGGGATACTGTTGATTTTTTATCCCTCGGTTTTTGGCATCCAAAACGACGACGATTCGCGGATGTTGGAGATTTTGTTCGGTATCCCCAACTACCGCTACAAAGTGTGGCTGGTGCGTTTGCTGATGATTTATATTTTAATCTTTGTCATCATTCTCGTATTTACCTGGGCAGCATCCCTGCTTTTATATCCGGTGAAAATTATGGAAATGGCCTACCAACTGATGTATCCCATTGTGTTCCTGGGTTCGATGGCCTTTATGTTTTCTACCGTGATTAAAAATGGCAACGGCACCGCCGTGGTTATGGTTTTGATTGGCGTTGCGCTGATTATCCTGCAGGATGTAGTCGAACGTACGCAGTGGAATGTTTTTCTGAACCCTTTCCGCATTCCGGATAATTTGAATGAAGTAATCTGGCAGGGACTGATTTCGAAAAATCGGATTTTCCTCGGCGTCGGGATTGTGGTATTTATCCTGTACGGGTTGTTTAACCTTCAAAAAAGGGAAAAATTCATTTAAAAATTAGTATTATTTTCTTATAAATCCGGAGGACTTGTATTGGTTAAATGATATTTAAAGCCTGATTTCCAATCCCTGTCCTTCGTAAAAAGACTACCTCTGCAATGATTCCGGCTTTATTCTCTCATTCTGAATCCGGCTGCTGCGGGAAGCCGGATCAAACCGTTTGCAGCCGTGTTGGAAACAGTGCTTTGCGCATCAAAAAAAAGACGCGTGATCTTTGGGAAAAAGACGTTACATTTTTTAAAAAAGACGTTACAATTTAAAAAAAAGACGCGTCTTTTTTTCGGGGCCGAAACGGGGATTGGTTACATTGCTGCCTAAAGTTGACAAATCGTCAGTAAATCAATGAGTTTTAACCACCCGACCCTGTGTCCGGCGGTTCGTGCAGAATTTCAAAAAAACCGGGATAACAGCACGATGTTCAAAACACCGTAACCCGATTGTTTGCCGTCTTTTTATTCAAAAAAAAGTGTCCGTAAAAATTTCCATTCCCTATTTTCAACAACGAAAAACACAAAATCCGCAAAATAACAGAGACAATAGAACTATTTCCATGCTGAAGAAGCCTGTACGCTAAAAGGGCTGTATGTGAAGTTTACAAAGAAACCGGATGTGAATTTTTGGAAGCGGAACGCCATGAGCGCATGGGAAATGAATTTTACTGTACGGAATGTTTTTTTCTTTCTGAAAACGAAATGGCTGAGATCAAGCCATTCGCCCTATTCCCGAAAAACGCGAAAAGAAAAATTGTATTACAATTTTTTATACGTCGAAGACGTATCTCTTTTTGTGCCTTTTGCTTTTTCGTTGTTAATGAATATAATTTTACAATTCTCCCCTGAATCCCGGATGAATTCGCAGAATTACTATTGGAAGGGAATTTTACCATAAAACACAGGGAATCACAAAAACCAAATAATATCAGGAATTATCTAACTTTGCCCCGCCAGTTTTTAAAAGAATGGAGAAAAAGAAGATTGAAATTATGGCCCCGGTAGGTTCGTACGAATCGCTGATGGCGGCCATCCAGGGAGGAGCCGGTTCGGTATATTTCGGTGTTGAACATTTGAATATGAGGTCGCGTTCGGCCAATAACTTTTCCCTCGACGACCTGAAAAAGATTGTCAGAATTGCTTCGGCGCACGGAGTAAAAACCTATCTCACCCTGAATGTCGAAATTTTCGACACCGAGGTTCAGCAAATGCACGACGTGTTGGATGCGGCCAAAGCAGCCGGCGTTTCGGCCGTTATTGCAGCCGATATTTCGGTAATCGGGTATGCCCGCTCCATTCAGTTGGAAGTGCATATCTCCACACAGGTAAACATTACCAATTTCGAAGCGGTACGCTTCTACGCCGGCTTTGCCGATGTGGTGGTGCTGGCCCGCGAGATGAACCTTGGTCGCGTGTGCGAAATCAGCAATCAAATCAGGGAACACCAGGTAAAAGGGCCGTCGGGCGAACTGGTACGCCTCGAAATGTTTGTCCACGGGGCGCTTTGTATGGCCATCAGCGGGAAATGTTACCTGAGCCTGCACGAGATGAACTCGTCGGCCAACCGCGGCGCCTGCCTGCAAACCTGCCGCCGCGCCTATACCGTAACCGACAAGGAAACCGGCGCCGAACTTGAAATCGACAACGAATACATCATGTCGCCCAAAGATCTGAAGACCATTCATTTTCTGAATAAAATACTCGATGCCGGTGTTTCGGTACTCAAAATCGAAGGGCGCGCACGTTCACCCGAATATGTTAAAACCACGGTTGAATGTTACAGCGAAGCGGTGGATGCCTGGTTAAGCGGAACTTTCACCACTGAAAAGGTGGAAAACTGGGACCAGCGGCTGGCTTCGGTTTTTAACCGCGGTTTCTGGGACGGATATTACCTTGGCCAGCGGCTCGGCGAATGGAGCAGCAATTACGGATCGCGCGCAACCCAGCGGAAACTGTACATCGGGAAATGTTCAAACTACTTCGCCAACATCGGGGTAGCCGAGGTGAAACTCGAAACCTCCAACCTGAAAGTGGGCGACGAAATTATCGTTACCGGCCCCACCACGGGCGTGATACAGACAAAAATTAAAGAAATCAGGGTGGACCTGCTCCCGGTTGACGAGGGGAAAAAAGGGGAACGGATTTCAATTCCTGTCGAAACAAAAATACGGCGATCCGATAAGATTTTTAAAGTTATTGAAGCAAAGGAGGTTAAAGACAGACGTTGAAATAATATTTGTCGCTAACTTTCGTTTTTCAAAAAAAAAGTAGTTAATTTATTTTTCGTTTCACAAATCATAATTCGCAAGATGAACCGTAAACTGATCCTATCGCTTTTAATTGTTGCTGTGTGTGGAAATGTATTTGCCCAGGAAGTTAAACTCCGGGTTGGTGCAAACTACGGAACGTTCAATAAAGAAATTGGCCCTGAAGAAGTGCCTCATCCTTACATCAATGTTATTTCTCCGGATA
>CAYWBV010000040.1:11499-19072 GCA_964455785.1 uncultured Maribellus sp. | reverse complement strand
TTTTTTATCGTGCGGCTCCGTGATTAGGATTAAAATGCCGGTTCATCCCTTCTTAAAAACGCCCTGCCAGGTGATCAAATGTTTTGCTGAAGCCGTTTATTTAACCACACGATACGGAACCCGCGCGGCAGCAGAGGTGAAATAAAACAAAAAACTCCGGGGAATCTCCCCGGAGTAAAGTTGTCGATACCATTGTAGTAATTTGAATAGCGATGATACCGATTGATTTATCCAGCATCCACAACTTATTTCGTATTGAGTATTTGGAAGCGTTTTACTATTTTACTGCCAGGATTGCGTATTTCGAAATTTTCCAGAATTCTTCCGGGTCTTCAATTTGCAGATAGGCAATTTTATCATCTTCAAAAACAAAACTGTACGAACTATCCGGGTGTTCAGAAATAAACTCGGCCTTTTTGGCAAAGAGCGGCAGTGTACGTGTACTTCTCTGGTCGAGTTCGGTAAAATAACTGTCGTTCAGATTATCGGGAACAGCATTACTTTTTCCGAGGCCAAGAAATCCGCCTTCGCGGGTAACTACGCCATGTTCTTTCAATTCTTTTAGTGTTCCCGAAGCAAAGTAGGCTTTGTTCAATTCATTGTCTTTGGCCACAATAATCTGCGATTTTTCAACAATGGTATCTACTTTCGACGCAATATCGCTGTGCAACTGTACCATTTGCAGATCCATTTCGGCGATTTTAGTGTCGCGTTCTGCTATCTGTGTCTGTAGCATTTGGATGCTGTTGTTTTGTTCCTCAATATTTTTATTGAGTTGGGCGATTTTATTTCTGAACGATTTGATTTCAACGCCCGAAGCTTTTAGTTTTTTGTCGAGTTCGTCAATTTTTTTGCTGCTTTCGGCCAGCATTTCATTCATCAGCTTGATGTCGGCAACCAGCAGTTCTTTCTGGTTTTCGTTACCCTCGCCCTGCGACAAAGCCAATTGTCCGCGTTTGTCTCTTACAAACGTCAGATTTTGTTCAATTTCGTCGAAGGTGCTCGCCATTTCGTTGACCAGCGAATCTCTTTCTTCAATGGTCATGTTCAGGTCGGTGTTTTGCGTGTTGAGTTGCTCTATTTCGTTTGTTTTGTTGGAAATAATAATACCGGCGACAATTACAACTGCCAGCAGTAACACAACACTAATTCCTATCATTACAGATTTTTTTTCTGTTTTCATAACATTTTTCCTCCTTAAGTTAAGATTTATACTTTATCTGTTATTCATTCGCCGGGAGAATGCCAAACGATGTGCCACTTGAATGAAGATGTCTCAACGAATTGATTTTCAGTGATTGTTGTTTCTGATGGGGTCAAAACTCCTATCAATTTGATTGGAGTTTATCAATTTGATAGTGATTTTACGGAAGAACCGATGTCGGAAAAGAATCAGTTGTCTTCTTTTAGCATCCGGTAGATGGTTGCAACGCCGATATCCAGTTTTTCGGCAACCAGTTTGGTGTTGTTGTCATATTTTTCAAGGTACCGTTTTACAATCCGGATGTTGTATTCGCGCAGGCTCATTTCTTTAATTGTATTTTCGGAGAAAAGGACTTCGTTGCCAAGGATGATATTCTCTGCACTGATTTCATCATGATCGGACAGAGTGATGGCCAGTTCGATAACTGATTTCAGCTCCCTGATATTTCCCGGGAAAGGGTAGGAAAGCAATTTGTCGGCAGCGGCGGCCGACAGGGTTTTTAGCGGAAGGTTGTTTTCGTTGCAGAATTCTTTGATAAAATGTTTTGAAAGGATAATAATGTCGTTGCCCCGTTCGCGCAGGGGCGGCAGTTCGATGGGCAAACCAAAAAGGCGGTAATAAAGATCCTGCCTGAAGGTGCCTTTTACAACGGCTTCCTGAAAGTTTTGGTTGGTGGCGACAATGATACGGCAGTCGGTTTTAACGGGTTTGTTGCTGCCAATCCTGACAAATTCTTTTTCCTGCAACACACGCAGCAGTTTTGCCTGGAGCGAAATATCCATTTCTGCAATTTCGTCGAGGAAAAGAGTTCCGCCGTTGGCTTCTTCAAATTTTCCAATGCGCCGGAAGGTTGCTCCTGTAAACGCCCCTTTTTCGTGCCCGAAAAGTTCGCTTTCGGTTAAATCTTTGGGAATGGCGGCCATATTAACCGCAATAAACGGTTTCGCGGCCCGCGCCGAATTGTAGTGGATAGCTTTGGCTACCAACTCCTTTCCGGTTCCGGTTTCGCCGGTAATGGTTACGGATATATTGGTTCGGGTGGCTTTTTCAATCAGCCCGAAAATTTTTTGTGTGGCCGGGTTGTTTCCAACAATGGTATTCTGGTAGCTGTATTTCTGTTTAACCTCGCTGCGTAACGAAACAATTTCGCGTTTCAGGCGAACACCGTTGCGGATATTTTGTACCGTATTTAAAAGCCGTTCGCGAATGTCGTTCGATTTGACAATATAGTCGTAAGCCCCGTATTTCAGCAATTCAACAACCACCTCAATTTCGTCCTGTTCCGAAATCAGGATAACCTGAATTTCTTCGTTTTCGGCTTTAATATTTTTTAATATTTCGAGTCCCTGCATGTCGGGAAGACGATAGTCGAGCGTTACTACATCCGGGTTTTTATGAAGGTTGGCGAGACAATCTTTTCCGTTGGTAAACGATTCGATTTCGTAATCGGGGTTTAACGAAAGATTGTGTACCAGCAGCCTGTTGTACCACTCATCATCTTCAACTACAAATATTTTAAAAGGCTTTTCGTACATGTTTCTTTTACTTGAACAACTTCTGTATTTTTATTGGCCACTGAAAGATAACGGTTTTTTCGGATCGGTAGAAAAACGTCGGTTTTTAATTTTTATTTTCCTCCAGATAAAGTTGAAGGAATGTATTGATTTCTGCCGCTTCCAATTTTATTTCCCGGAAAAGAGGTGCTATCAATTCCGGTTTTTCAGCTTGCTGCGCCAGTTTTTCCAACTGTTTGATGTTGTTGTACAAATGGGTTGCCTGCATATGTTTACAAGGCGCAGCCATTTTGTGTGCATTTTCAAAAACACTTTTCCAGTCTTTTTTCTGAATGGCTTCCGTGATATTTTCAACCCCGGTATCCATCGATTTTATAAAAAGAAGGATCATTTCGCGCAGAAAATTTTGGTCGCCATTAGCAAGCCGGCTGAGTTCCCCGACATCGATTTTGGGTTGACCTGATTCGTGTGTCGCCCTGTTTTCAGCCGGGACCAGCGAAACCAAAGTGTCAAAAAGATCCTTCTCAGAAAAGGGTTTTAAAAGAAATCCTTTCATTCCTGCTTTCTCGCAGGCTTGCCGATCCATTTGGTCGTTCGTGGCCGACGTGGCCACAATCATTATTCCCGGCTGGGTTTCGATAATTGTTTTTGCCGCTTCTATTCCGTTCATTTCGGGCATGTGCAGGTCCATCAGGATAACATCGAATTTTTTACGGGAGCTTGCTTTTACCGCTTCTTCCCCGTTTTTTACCTCCTGAAACGAGGTGCCCCATTTTTTTAAAATTCCTTTGAGCAAATACCGGTTGAATTCTTCATCGTCGGCAATGAGTACGACAAGTTGTTTTAACGTTTCCGGAATGGAAGGTATTTCCCATTCCGTTTTTCTGATATTCTCCATTTTCCCTTCGGGATAGGCGATATTTACGGTCAACTCTGTACCTTTCCCGGGTTCACTTTTTACGCTAATTTTTCCGGCCTGCAGTTCCACCAGTTTTTTTACAATGGCAAGTCCGAGCCCGGTGCCGCTGTATTTTTTCCCGGTTTGGTTTTCAGCCTGTACAAATTCGTCAAAAATAATTTTTTGGTTCTCTTTCGACATCCCAATCCCGGTGTCGGCAACCCGTATTTCCATGTCGAATTTTTGGTTGCCGCCCCTGCCTGTTTTTACTTTTAAAACCACTTCGCCTTTTTCAGTAAACTTTACGGCATTGTTGATGAGGTTGATCAATATTTGTTTTAACCGGAGCGGATCGCCGGTCAGCGCGTCGGGTTTTTCTCCTTCCCAGGTAAAACCGAGCGAGATTCCTTTTTTTGCCGCCTCGTATTTTTGCAGCGAAATGACCTCTTCAAAAATGTCGGACGGCGCAAAATCGACGGTTTCCAGCTTTAATTTGTGGGCTTGTATTTTTGAAAAGTCGAGCGTGTCGTTTATAATATTTTTAAGGTGGCTGGCCGACCTCGACATCACCGTCACCATTTCCCTGGTTTCGGCATCCAGCGGTTTTTGCAGCACCTGCCCGGTTAAACCGTAAATGGCATTTACCGGCGTCCTCAGTTCGTGGCTTACATTGGCTGCAAATTGTTCCTTTGCCCGGGCGAGTTTTTCGGCTTCCTGTTTGGCATCTTTTAACGCCCGTTCGTAGGCCCTCGCCTTTTTCAGAAAATTAAAAAGTACAAAAAGGGCAACGAACAATAAAATCACCGAAGTAACGGTAAATGCCGCCAGCCGTTTGTAGGTGAGCGCTGCCAGCCGATCGGCCTCATTGGTTTTTTCCATCAGGTTGTCCGATTCTCTTTTTTCAGCTTCGGCAATCAATGCGTTTATTTTTTCGCCGATGACCATGTTTTTTTCAATCAACCGCGATTCGAGCACATTGATCTTTCTCCCTTTTTCGGCAATTTCAGTTTCTATATTTTGAATGTCGAGTTTCAACGAATCTTTTTCAATCGAACGTTCAACAAGCGTGGTATCAACCGTTACTTTTTTCCCTCCGAATATTTTTCGCAGGATTCCCTTTTTTTCGGTTTCAACCGTAATGGTGTCTATTTTTTGTTCTTCAAGTTTCGAATAGATTTCGGAGAATGCCGGTTGAACTTTTTTTGCCGATTGGTGAAGGTTCAAAACGCCCTGCCACAACTCCAGCTTTTCAACCGACAAATTTCGGATGGAATCGGTGAGGGCCGCATCGCCACTGGTCTTCCCGCTAAATTCTCCGAGGTTTTGTATTTTGGTGATGATTTGTTTTTGTAGTGTGTCGTAAAGTTTGAGATCCTTTTTGTTATTGGTCAGAATGTATAACCGCACATTGTTTTCGAGGGCTGCAAGGTCGGCATTGATATCTTTTATCATAAAAAGTTTATTGTCGGGCAGCGCCTCCTGGTGGATAGACCAGACAATTTTCGAGAGGCTTTTATAAGCAAAATATCCGGAGGTTACCACGGCGGCCCCTATAATGAAGGCCAGCACTGTAATCTGAATTTCTATTTTGAATTTCGACATTTTACTTCTGAGCTGATTGTTTTTATTAAACGACAAAAATAAGGGTTTGTTTTATCCGGTATTTTTCAAAAACAAACCGGCAGTTGATTTTATTGCGTTGGTTATCATTCAAAACCTTTTGGCAAATATGGTTGTTAATTTCTTTGAACAAGATGAATTTGCCATGAAACGAATCCCGATTAAATCGGGATGAGTTCCCTGCCCGACGGTCAGGCGGGCATCGGGCGAGAAAGTTAAATAATAAGAGAAAGTATAACCGCCAACCAATCAATAACTTTGAAAATTTGTACAGATGAAAAGGATTGGATTTATATTTCTGGTTTTGATTTCGGGACTGACTTTTTCACAAAACAAGGGAAATGTCGGCGTGGGCGATAAAGCGTTAAACTTTTCGTTAAATACCGTTCAGGGACAACCTGTTGAATTGGATAAAATGTATAAAAGCCGTCCGGTGGTTTTGGTGGTTTTGCGGGGCTGGCCGGGTTATCAGTGCCCCATTTGTACACAGCAGGTGGGAGGTTTGGTGGCCGATGCCGGTAAATTTGCCGAACTGGGAGCGGCTGTTTTGATGGTTTATCCCGGGCCCTCCGAACAGTTACAGGAACATGCCCGGGAGTTTTCGGAAGATTTCGAATTTGCGGATAATTTTTATTTCGTCCTGGATCCTGACTACACCATGATAAATTTGTATGGATTACGCTGGGATGCGCCAAACGAAACAGCTTATCCATCTACCTTTGTCATCGACAAAAAGGGTAAAATCGTATTTTCAAAAGTAAGTTCCACGCACGGCGACCGGGCGATCAACGGGGAAATTTTTAAGGTCTTGCAAAAAGCCGGAATGAATTAAAAACCAGTATTGATTGTTCAGTATGTCTGAAAAAAGGCCATCCTGCTTTCGCCGGACGGCCTGAAAAAATTTATAACTCAGTCAGGTTAATACTTTCGGAGAAAAATATCGCCGCTGACGGTTTTTAATTGCACTTCAACATCGCCTCCGTTGAACAAGAGTTCGTGATTTGTACCCACCCACGATATTTCTTTGGGAAGTTTATTGTCGAAATTCAGGTTGGAGTAAACATCTCCGGTTACGGTCGAAAGGTTAAGGTTTGCCTTGTGGTTTTCGGGGACCGAATAATCGATAAAACCACTGATGGAGTTGATCGACATTTCTCCCTGGCAACCAATCAGCTCTACTTTGCCTGAAATTGTACTTAAATCGAAATCGAGATCTTTCGGAACTTTTAGATGATAATTAATGTCGGTGTTGAAATTGTTCAGGTTTCTATTCCCTTTTTCTTTTTTTATTCCCTCGAAATCTACTTTTTCTTCAATTTCCGCCCTCCCGCTTTTTTCGTTCACGTTCAGCGAATAATAGTCGTTGTAACGGTTGTCGTCGATATCGACCGAAACCTGGATTTCGACATAACTGTTATTCCATGTTTCAACCTTTATGGTATCGGCAAAACTTAATTTCATTTCGGTTTTCTTCCCGTTTACCTCTATCTTTTTTGTGATGTTCTTTCCGGCATCGGCAAACTGTGCCGTACCCAGGAAAACCAATACGATGAATAAGATTTTTTTCATGGCCTTCCGCTATTTTTTTCTTAAATAGATGTTGCCCGAAATCGATTTCAGGTAGAGTTTCTGTCCCCCTTCGTTTAGGGTATAACTGTTTTTACCTTCATATTTAATGGCGCCAAGTCCGTCCGAACGGTCATCTTTTTTTGCCTTTCCCTGACTTTTCAGGTCGAGGTTGTTGTAAACATTCCCCGTAATGGTATTGACCTCGATGGTTGCTTTGTCGCCTGCCGGGATCGAAACATCGATGAGGCCGCTTACCGAAGCCAGCGATGTCGGTTCGTCCTGGCTAAAGTTGCTAAAAATGACCTCTACATTCCCACTGATAGAATTTACCGCAAACGGACCGGTGCAACCGGTCAGGTTAACATTGGCGCTCAGTGTGTTGATTTCGAGGCTCCCTTTATACGAGTCGATTTTTATATCGCTGTTTGCAAACGGGCTGTTGTAATCGATGCTGACGGCAATCCCCTGTGGAATCGAAATGGTGTATTTGTAATCCCTAACCTGTTTCGAAATTCCTGAAATATATACGATCCCATTCTCTTCGTTTACATTGACCCCAAGTTCGGTGTTGTCTTCCAGCGCTCCGAGAAGTTTCAGCCCGTCTGCCCTTTCCGGTTTTTCCAGCTTGATGTCGGATTCAATGACGATGGCGTTTCCACTCGTATTTTTTACAAAAATTTCACCGAGGAGATTTTGTATCTCGACCCTGTTTTTTACTTTCGGCGTGTATTCGAATCGGTTTCCCTGGCCAAAAACCAGGAACGGCAA
>CAYWBV010000040.1:7398-11399 GCA_964455785.1 uncultured Maribellus sp. | reverse complement strand
TTTTCCTGCAGGGAAAGCGACCGGATCAGTTCGGTTTTGATAGTCTCGTTTTTATCTATCATTTCGGAAAGCGCATTGATGGCCGCCAACCGTACATTTACATTTTTGTCGCTGTTCATGGTGTAAACCAGCGCGTTTACGAAAGTATCGTCGGCGGCGCCCGAAGTTTTTATGTTGTAAACGGCTTCAATTTTTTGTGGTCCTGAATAATCGCGCAACCCGGCCAGCAGGATCTCCTTTTTAATGGCATTCAGTTCCGACTGCAACTGCGCTACTTCCTTTTTTTGAGAACCCGCAAAATATCCGGTGACAAAAGTTCCGAAAACAACAATAATGATAGCTGCCACTTTTATCCATTCGGGTATCCTGAAAATTTTGTTGCTTCCAACTCCTGTTTCCAACCCGGCCAGTTTCAAAAATTCCTCTTTCATTCCCTGTGGCGGTTCCATTTCGGGGAACGACCCGGTAAATTTCAGAAATGAACTTAATTCGGTGTAAAGTTCGCGGCATGAAACACAGTTTTGTAAATGCCCGTCAATCTTTTCGGATGTGTTTTTATCCAGTTTCCCGTCAATATATTCCGGGAGGTTTATTTTTATTTCCTCGCACTTCATTTTTATTCCATTATAATTTTTGTATAAACCTCTTTCAATTTCTGAATGGCTCTGAAGGTTTTTACCTTCACCGCGTTTTCGTTCGATGATGTTGCCAACGCGATTTCCTTGTATGAAAAGCCCTGAAACCGATTTAACTCGATCAACTCGCGGTAGCCGGGCGGCAGTTGCGACATCGCTTCCAGCAAAAAATCGAACGACTCTTTGGCCTCCATCGCCTGCACCGATTCAGCCCTGTCGAGGGCAGTTACCTCCGGATCGTCGTCGGTACCGTAAAATTTTCGAGATCCGTTGTAATAATCCACCAGGATGTTTCGTGCAATCCTGAACAGCCAGTAAACAAAAACTTTATCTTCCTTCCAGCTATGGCTGTACTTTAATATTTTCAGGAAAACATTTTGTGTGAGGTCCCTTCCCGCTTCGGTATCGTTGGTCATCCGCACAAAATATCCGTACACTTTTTTATAATGCCTTTCGTACAGTATGGCAGCCGCTTTTTTGTCGCCGCCGGCCAGTTGTTTCATTATTATTTCGTCGCTTAGCAGCTCAGCCATCAATTTTTAAGATCAAAAAGTTTCATATTTAAATTTGTTCTTCTGAAAACAATACCTGAAAAGTGCCCGGTTGGTTACTTTGCCGGTTACAAATTCGGTATTATTTTTTAAAAGTATTGAAAACAAAGGGAACTGTTCTTTGCAGAACGGGAAAAGGGGGAGTTTCTGATTTGCTGCGCGCCAATTCGAAAAATGGTGCGCAGCAAATTTTTTTTGTTGCGCAGGAAATTCAAAAATGATGCGCAGGAAATTTAAAACGTTGCGCAGCAATTTCTGAAATGCTGCGCAGCATTTTCCAACACAATAAGAAATAAAGGATGAAGCGCCATCTCGTTTTATCCCGCGGGAAGAATAACCAATCCAAAATTGTATTACAAGGGGAGAAAGATGGATTTTTGCAGAAGCTGAAACAGGGACGGCTGTAAAACAGAAAAGGCCGGCTCCCTGAGGAACCGGCCATTGATTTTCTTGTTTCCTGTCCGTGCTGATAACATCTTATTTGGTATAACCGTTTGATGTGGATTTTCTAGTGGTAGTTGTAAACAGTATCCAAATAACAGTAAACTTTTGGATCGGAAGGAGGGCACAGATGACAGGAACCGGAAATCTGGGGAGGGGAATCATATTTTGAAAAAATGAAATATTCATTTCATTTCTTTTTTTGTTCCTGGAAAATCATTTTTGTCAGTAAAGAATGAACGTCAATTTGATTTCAATATTAAAAATAATTTTCCAACTAATTTTCGTTAATGATCGTACGGTAGGAATTTCATGATGAACGGTATGATCTGTAACTTAAACGGTATTTTTGGGGTTTTAATTTTTCCCCGATTTAGGTCAAAATGGGTACCACCATCGTTACCCGGGTGCCTGGATTTTGTTCCCCCGGATGTAAATCTTCAGTAATTATTTTGGTATTTATTTTTAAACGTTCTCCCATCAGACTGAGTCGTTTTTCTGTAATCGAAACTCCCATGTTCAGGTTTTGATCCGATTTCGAGAATACTTTGGCATTTTTTATCCCGATGCCATCGTCTTCAATCACGATGGATATACTCTTTTCGTCGTTCGGATTAAACTGAACTAAAATTTTCCCCTCTCCGTTGAGTGGTGATATTCCGTGCCAGATGGCGTTTTCAACAAAAGGTTGTACCACCATCGACGGGATCTCCACGTCATCACCGTCGAGTTTCTCATCTACCTCAATAACAAAACTGAACTTGTCGTTCATCCTGAATTTTTCGAGCTCCATGTAGTTTCTTAACCGCTCTACTTCATCGTCGATGCAGATATAATTCGATTTGAGCGAATTCATGTTTTGGCGTATCAGCCGGGCAAACTGCGACAAATACGTACCGGCTTCTTCGGCCTTGTTGAGTAAAAGATACCGTTGAATCGACCCAAGCGCATTAAAAATAAAATGCGGGTTCATCATCGATTGCAGGGCTTTGTGTTCTAAAGTAATCAGTAAACTGTCGGTTTCTTTCTTTTTTATCTGGTTTTTGTAAACTGCCCTCACAATGATGAACACCAGCATAAAAAAGAGGAGGGCTGCCAAAATTTTTGTGGAGGTGCGCTGGAACAGGGTGGGGTGAATAATTACCGGTAGTTCGGTAACCTCGCTGTAGGTTTCCATCCCTTTTCGTGCCTTCAGTTTAAATGTATATTTCCCTGGCGACAGATTCATATAAACCACTCTTGATTCGTTCCCTTCTGTCCAGTTTTTATCCACTCCTTTCAACATATAGGAATAATTGGACGGGAATGAAGAATAATTCTGGCTGCCAAATTCGATACTTAACCTCTCCCGGTTTTTAAATTCCACCGACCGGGAATTAAAATTGTAATCATGGTCGTCGAGCGAAACTTTGTAAATGTAGGGTTTGGGAATTTGCACCTGCGCGTTGATACATTCTTCGACAGGGATAAAGATCAGCCCGTCGTCCGAAGCAATATAAAGCGTATCATTCTGGCAGAGCATATCATTCAGATTGTTGAATTCAATGTTCAGGCGGTTAAGTTCCAAAGGTTCCCCGTTTATAATTTTGAACGGATCGGGAATAAAATAGATGGTCCTGTCGGTAAAGAAAAATAGAGTTGATCCGTCATAAACCATATCTTTGATACGGTAATCAATCAGTGATCTGAAATTTTCGGTGATGTCGAAAAATTCCTGGTTGTGCTGCAGAATTAGTTTGTTTCCAATAAAATTGTACAATTCTTTCTCCTTGTCGATCACCAAATGCGAGGTAAGGGTCAGCCCGTTAAACGGAGCCAGTGTTTCGACATAACGAAGGGTGTCGTTCCTGAGCCGGAAATTTCTGGAGGCATTAATAATGAGGTCGTTGTTGCGGTTAAAAAATATATTGCTGATTCGCCCGATGGACGAACGGAATCCGTCGTAAAAATACTTGTCCTTCAGGTAGATTTTAATAATGATGTTGTTTGTAAACGAATACAACGTTTGTTCACTGGAATCGACAGCCGTTTTTTTAATGGTATAATTGTATTTCCTGATTGTGTCGTAATGAAAGGTTTTTGAAGATGGATTAAAGATAACATTGCGGATGAGATTCATTTCTGTCCCATTCCCATTGGTGATAATGGTGTTGTTTTTTAACTGGTAAATGTTGTCCAGAATATTCCCCTGGATTTCCAGTTTCTGGGGAATCAGTTCGTTGTTGTAAATCAGAAACATCGATTCGCCGTTGGTGCACCAGATCCCACCGTTGTTGGCAGGCGATAAATCCGTGATTCCATTGTTTTCGAAATGGGTTTTGTCCAGAAATTTGAATTTGAGCAGGTCGCGGTTTATTTTATAAATCCCGGCGAT
>CAYWBV010000040.1:3890-7298 GCA_964455785.1 uncultured Maribellus sp. | reverse complement strand
AGAAACCGGCCGTCGGATGAGCGGTTGAAGAAATGTAAACTCCTGTCTGCGGCGTTATCAAATTCAAAATTTTTGTAGTCTGAAAGTTCGTTGTTTTTAACGACAAAAACTTCTGAAGCGGAATTGTAAAAGTAGAGGGTAGAGTCGGTGTCCTGAAAAAAATCGATGAGATAAAAATTGGTTTTCAGTTCATTTAAAATCGGCGCATTTCCGGCATTAAAGATGGTGTTCTCATAAAAATAGTTGGTGGTGCCGTTTAAATTAAAAAACCACAGCCGTCCGTAAACATCTTCTTTCATTCGCATAACCACGTTGTCGCTTAACCCATCGGCAACCGAGAAGTTGACGAACCTGCTGCCATCGAAACGGATTACTCCGGCATCGGTGGTGAACCACATAAAACCTTTGCTGTCGTTAAAAATATGGATGATTTTGTTGGTGGGTAATCCATCGGTAATGGTGTAATTTTTTATAAATGGGTTTTGGGCCGCGGCGAGTTGAAACAAAACCAAAAACAAAAGTAGTATAGGTCCGTTTTTTTTCACTAATCGAGCGATTTTGAAAGTAATCCGATTTGTTCCCTGAATTCGAGAAACCTTCTTCTGGAGAGAGGCAGTTTGGTGTCGTCGTCCATAAAGACATAAAATCCCTGGAAACTTGAGAACCCCTTCAAAAAACGAAGGTTGATAATACATGATTTATGGATTCTGAAAAATACCGACATGTCCAGGATTTTTTCAAAATCTGCCATTGTTTTCGCTGCAATTACTTTTTCAAGTCCTGACAAATGAATGATCGAATAATTGCCGTCGGCTTCCAGGTACCGGATGGTGTCGGTCTCAACAATCCGAAACCCGTATTTTTCAATGACAGTAATCTTGGATACCGGGGTCCCAGAAAGTTTTATCTGGTTTAACAGGTTGTCCATCGACTCGTTGTAAATTTTCTGAATGTCGTTCTTTTGTGTCCTTAAACTGAGATAAAAGGTTGCTTTGGCTACGGCATCTTTTAATTCTTCAGGGTTAATCGGTTTCAGCAGGTAGTCGATGGCACTGGCTTTAATGGCTTTGAGCGCATATTCTTCGTAGGCTGTGGTAAAAATCACCGCGTATTTCTCCCGCGGAATGGTGGTGATAAAGTCGAATCCGTTTTCGTTGGGCATCGAAATATCGAGAAAAATAACCTGAACTTCTTTGTTTATAAGGAGCCGCCTGCCGGCTTCCGCAGAACCGGCGCTTCCGCAGAGCCTTATTTCGGGACAATTCTGCTGAATCAGAAGTTCCAGGGTGTGGCGTACATTCACCTCGTCATCGATTATGATTGCATTGTATTGATTCATAATACAAAGATAAAACTTAATTCAGAAAGAGTTCCAATTCCTGATGAACGGTAGGTTTTAGTTATTGAACGGTAGGAAATTCCTGATGAACGGTAAATTTGATCCGGACGCGGATGGCAAATTTTTTGAATTTTCTTTTATTCCATTACTTTTGAAATCCGTTTACCGATAAAATGAGGGTCTGCTTTTTCTGATATTTTTTTTGAGAAAACAAATCATATAACCAGAAACGAAAAACCGTGGCCGTACATAAAAATGGAACTAAAACAATTTGAACATTTATTCCGTTTGTATTCCCCAAGGTTAAAAAGATATGCCGCCGTAATATTACGCGACGAAGCTGCCGCGGATGATCTTGTACAGGATGTGTTTTTCCAGTTGTGGCAAAGCCGGTGGCAACCTGAATCAGAAAAAAATACAGGTTCCTGGTTGTTTACACTGCTGAGGAACAAATGCCTTAATTTACTGAAACATAAAATAGTTGAAGAGAAATATATTCTCCAGTCCGCACGGTACGAAACAGAAGAACTGTATCACATCAGTTTTATGGGGGCCTCCGGGTTTGTGTCAACCGAAGAGAAATTAATGACCGAACTGGAGATCATCATTGCCGAAATGCCCCCAAAATGCCAAACTGCCTTTCGGCTCAAATGGTTCGAAGGCAAAAAAATACGCGAGATTGCCGAATTGATGGACATTTCAACCACAATGGTCGATAAACACCTGGCCAGGGGAATAGAAATTGTCCGCCAGAAACTGAACCCTGACCTCTTTGTTTTTCTTTTTTTTAAGCTACCGGGTCATTAATTGTTCCGCCTTTTCCTTTTTTACCCGCATTCTATCTCAGTATTACAGTATCGAAAGATTTTGGGATAAAAATTGATTTTCAGGGTTGGTAAAAACAAGATGAAATTGTACTTCGGATAGATAAGAGTAAAGATGGAACATTCGCAGATAAAAAATCAGATACAACTTTTTCTTGAAGGGAAGCTTTCGGTTGCCGCAGAGCGTGAATTGCTGGCGTGGGTCAAACAGTCGACGGAGAACCGCGACCTTTTCCTGAAATACCAGCAAAGTTTTGGTGAGGGTCTAAAAAACAAACCCAACAAGGAAACAACGGAAGTTTGGGAAAAATTACAATTGTTGTTACCGGCCAGGCCCGTTACCCCGGTACGTTTTATCCGGAACTGGTACCAGGCCGCCGCTGCCATTGCCGCCGCATTTGTTATTGGTTTTGTGGTTTCACTTCTGGTAACCGGCGGGTTGTCGGTACAACCCTTTCAGCCGGTAGTGCAACAGAAGATAGTAGCACCGTTTGGCGCCCGCACTAATTTTGTATTACCCGATAGTTCAATAGTTTGGTTAAATTCCGGGTCGGAGTTGGAATTTCCTTCGCAGTTTGGCAAAAACAGACCGGTTTCTCTTTCGGGGGAGGCCTATTTTGAAGTGGAAAAAGGAAAAAAACCGTTTATCGTTTCCACCATTTATGGAGCGGTGGAGGTAAAAGGCACCTCGTTTAATGTAAAAGCCTGGAAAAACGAAGGACTGGAAACTACCCTCGTTTCAGGCTCAGTCAATGTATTTGCACAAAACGGAAAAGGGATAACACTCCGGCCCGGGCACCAGGCAATTCTTACCCAAAAAGGGTTTGAGGTGGCCGAAGTAGAAACCGGCCTTTACACGTCGTGGAAAGATGGGAAACTGATTTTCCGGAAAGAATACCTGCCCGAAATAGCCAAACGGCTCGAACGCTGGTACAATGTAAAAATTGAACTCGACAACGATCCCCGGCTTAAAGAAATCCATTACACAGGGACGCTCGAAATGGAATCATTTAGCGAAGTGCTGAATCTGCTGGGCAAAACCGCACCCGTGGATTATACCTGGGATGAAAAAAGCCGGATTATAAAAATATTCTATCAGAAAAATAACGGATAAAACTTTTGCCTATGACCTGACAAATCGATAAAAAACGTAAAAAAAAGAGGCAGAACTGGTACTTCCACCCCTTTTAAAAATTGAATTAAATCAAGTTATTAACTCAAAGTTCAAATTTATGAAAAAATGGT
>CAYWBV010000040.1:0-3790 GCA_964455785.1 uncultured Maribellus sp. | reverse complement strand
AACCTGAAAGACCAGAAAATCTTCGACATCCTCGACGAAATTTTTGAAAATACCAATGTAAAATATGAAGTGTATGGCCGTCAGATTGCGCTCATCGATAAATCGGAAACTTTTTTTGATAAAACGCTGACTCTTCAACCGGAGGATATGCAGCAGAAAATCGTTTCCGGCAAAGTTACCGATATGGGCGGACAGGCTCTTCCCGGTGTTACCGTAGTGGTAAAAGGTACCACACAAGGTACGGTAACCAACGCCGACGGAAGTTATTCCATTACCAATATTCCATCGGATGCTACCCTGCAATTCTCGTTTGTGGGAATGAAAACGCAGGAAGTGGTGGTCGGTAGCCAGACCAGTATTAATGTGGTGATGGAGGAAGAAACAATCGGGATTGACGAAGTGGTGGCAATTGGGTATGGAACGATGAAAAAGAGCGATTTGACAGGCTCTGTTTCACAGGTGAAGAGCGAGGAACTGAATGCTTTCCCTTCGTCGAATGTTTTGCAGGCGTTATCGGGAAGATCTTCCGGTGTTCAGGTAATACAGAGTACCGGTGCGCCAGGAGCTTCGACAAGTATAAGAATCAGGGGTTCAAATTCAATCCAGGGAAGTAACGAACCATTGTATGTAGTTGATGGTTTTCCGATTAATAACCCTACCGCATTAAATAATTCTGACATTGAAAGTATAGAAATACTGAAAGATGCGTCATCAACTGCTATTTATGGTTCGCGTGGTGCTAACGGAGTTGTTTTGATTACCACAAAAAGAGGAAAGGAGGGGAAAAACAATATCGATTTTGAATCCAGTTACAGTTCACAGTCATTAATTCGGAAATTGGATTTAATGAATGGCAGGGAATATGCAACACTTTACAATACAAAAGCTATAAACGACGGAGTAGCCCCCTATTTTACGGATAGTGAAATTAATAGTTTTGGAGAAGGATTCGATTGGCAAGATTTTATTTACAGGGTGGCTCCTATCCTTACCACTTCCTTAAATGTAAACGGAGGTAAGGATAAAACAAAATTTTCCATTTCAGGGAGTATTCATAATCAGGATGGTATCATTAAAGGTAGCAATTACAACCGGTATTCGATTCGGACCAATCTGGATCATCAGTTCAGTAAAAAATTTAGCGCTACTTTGTCGAGTACGTTAACCCGTATCGATACCGATAGAAAAGACAGTGGCGGCGGGGCCAGGGGAAATTCGCTCATCGCCTCCCAGTTTGCACCTCCGACGCTAACTCCATATAACGAGGACGGAAGCTACAGAGTTCTCGCTGTGGTTTATCCTTTTGTCGCTCCTGATTTAATTAATTCCCTTAATTATATTAATGAACAGTCTTCGGTCATCAGGGCGAATATTGCATTGATTAACGCCGCCCTGGTTTTTAACCCGATAGAAGATTTGACCATTAAAGTTTCAGGTGGTGTTGAAAACAGGGACGATCGTACCGATGCATACACAACCAGGAACTTTATCAACTCCGATGGAAGTTCCTCTGTGAGTACCAGTCAGTACACCAGTTTATTGAACGAAAACACCATCAATTATACGCATTCGTTTAATAATGCCCATCATATTTCGGCACTGGCTGGTCTTACATACCAGGATTTTGTGACCACTTATTTGTCGGGAAGCGGGACAGGTTTTCTATCCGATATTTTCGAAACGTATGATCTTAGTGCCGCTATCACACCCGGTATTCCCGGTTCCGGTTATTCCAAATCGGTATTGTTGTCTTACCTCGGCAGGATAAACTATAATTTCAAAAATAAATATTTTGCAACCTTAAGTTATCGTGCCGATGGATCGTCAAAATTCAGTAAAGGAAATAAATGGGGATATTTTCCGTCTGCCGCCCTTGCTTGGAGGATTTCGGAAGAAGATTTTCTAAAAGATAATCCGCTGTTTTCTAATCTTAAACTTCGGACGAGCTGGGGCACCACAGGTAGCCAGGCCATTGGACCATACGTTACCTTAAACCAGCTATCTTCCGGAAAAACCGTTTTTAACGATGCGCTGTACAACACATTTGCCCCCGGGACCAACCTTCCCGGAAATTTGAAATGGGAAACTACAGAGCAAATGGATATTGGTTTGGATGTTGGAATCTTTAAAAACAAGTTTGCGATTACGGCTGATTATTATGTGAAGAATACAAAAGACCTTCTGAATACAGTAGTATTACCTTCTTCCCTGGGTTTTACACGAACCATTCAAAACGTGGGAAAAGTGCAGAACAAAGGTTTTGAGTTGGGTTTGGATGCGCAACTTTTTACTGGAGACTTCAGGTGGGATATGAATGCCAATATCTCGTTTAACCGGAATAAAGTGGTAAAACTTTATAATGGAGAAGATATTCTGGGAGGTTCAGTGAGTGTTGTCGCCCTGCAGGACAATACTAGCATTCTTCGTGAGGGACGTCCTATTGGTCAGTTCTGGGGATATGTCGAAAACGGGTATGACGATAATGGTAAAATAAAATACCTTGATCTCGAACCAGATGAAAAATTGACTGCTGCCGATAAAACCTATATTGGCGATTTTAATCCCGATTTTATATACGGGCTTAATTCAAGTATGTCATACAAAAATTTTGATTTGAATATTTTCTTCCAGGGAACCTACGGAAACGACTTATTTAACCTGAGTTCAGTAACTTATGCCTACGACTTTGTTTCGGGGTTAAACATGATAAGCGAAGTTTTGGAAAATTCGTGGACACCGGCCAATACCAACGCCAAATATCCAATCATCAGCAGAAATACCTCCGTTAATGTCTCCAACCGTTTTATCGAAGATGGAACTTACCTGCGGTTGAAAAATATTCAGTTGGCCTACAATTTTCCGGTACAGCGACTGGGGATAAACATGGTTCAGTCCATACAAGTTTATGCAAGCGGACAGAACTTACTCACATTGACCAAGTACTCAGGATGGGATCCGGAAGTAAATTCATCGGGAATGGGGATCGACAATAAAACATACCCCATGTCGAAATCGGTTACATTGGGTATTCGTGTCAAATTTTAAGCCCAGGTGGTAGGAATATGAAAATGCGCTAAATTTAAAATGCTTAAAAATGAAAAAAATACATACATATCTGAATCGTAACGGGAACAAGTTAAAAATTTGGTTGGGGTACACGTTCTTTTTCTTTGTTGTGTTGGCTTTTGTTTCGTGTGAAGATTTACTCGAAGAAAAACCAAAAACACTGGCCGTAGAAATATTTTATAATACATCAGAGGAAGTTGAAACAGCCGTTAATGCCGCTTATGCAACGTTGAGAGGGAGTAATATGGTTGAACAGACGGTAATTCTTGATGCCCATACCGACTGGGGATACGGACGGGGGAGCCGGGCCGACTACAATGCACTCCAGGGTTTTAATGCCGCCAATATTAACAATGCAGGGGGGCGTTGGAATACATTTTATCTTGCCGTTCGTAACGCCAACCTGGTGATTAAAAATGCCCCAAACGGAGCTGACATTAGTCAGGCAGATATTGCCAAAAACATTGCCGAAGCCAGATTTCTGAGGGCATTTGCCTATTTTCAACTGGTGCGGAACTGGGGAAGTATTCCTCTCCGTACCGAAGATAATATGACGGAGATAGATCTTGCAAAAAGTTCAGTTACCGATGTTTATAACTTTATCGCCGACGATTTAACTTTTGCCGAAAATAATTTACCCGAGGTACAGCCTCTGATAGGAAAAGCTACCAAATATGCAGCAAAAACAATGCTTGCCGATGTTTATTTAACTCTTGGCAAATAT
>CAYWBV010000039.1:13694-19121 GCA_964455785.1 uncultured Maribellus sp. | reverse complement strand
ATGCCTGTTCAGACGACACCGACGATATTATCGACGACGAAAACAACAATGGCAACGACATTACGGTCGATTTGAACCATCCCGATTTTGCAGCGCTAAAAACAGTTGGGGGTTTCGCATACAAAGGCGATATCATTATTGTTCGTTCTTCTGAATCGGCATATATTGCCCTGTCGAAAATTTGTACACACCAGGGTTGTACGGTTGAGTTTAGTTCTTCCGGCAACGATTTGGTGTGTCCGTGCCATGGTTCGAAATACAGCATCTCCGGAACTGTTACAAATGGACCTGCCACCGCCAACCTAAAACAATACAGTGTAAAGGTCAATGGGAACACACTGACCATCAGCTAAGAGAATGGGTAAACTTCTGTATTCTTCAAAATAATGTGTTTTAACGGACACGGTTGACAAAAATAACACAGGTGGAGTAAATAAAAAATTTCCGGAACAGCGGTTAAAAGCTGTTGTCCCGGAAATTTTTTATTTGATATTTTATAGAAAATAAGAAGGTTTATTCAAACGAATAGTGTTTTCTGATGGCATACTGAATATCCCACACACACTCGAGACCAGCTGGAAATGTAATAAAATCACCAGGTTTAATGGTTACACTTTCAAACTCGGTGGTAATCGTGGCTTCACCTGCAACAATCAGGCATCTTTCCGTTTTATCGAAATACCATTCGAATTTATCCTCTTCATGCTCCCAAACCGGCCATGAATAGACATCCATTTCTTCCAGCTCCTCCTGGTCTAATAAATCGATACTTATTCTCATTTTTTCAATTTTTAAGTAAAATTACAAAAGAAACCATTTCAAAAAAATTCAAAATAAAAACAAAAATGATAAATCATAACACAACCAATAATTTTATGTTTAAATATTTTATGTCTTTATCGTATCCGCGCACAAAAAAAAGACGAACAGAGGCTTCGCGTACATTTAAACAAAACAAATTTTACTTTTTGCAGTGGTTCAGGTAACTATCGATTAAATCATCATAACTTTCCATCATCAACCTGACAATTTTATTGTCGGGATTAAAAATAAATCCGTCGATTTGCCGGATGGGTAATATTTTGGGCGAAGTGCCGGTAATAAAAGCGGCGTCAAAATCAACCAGATCACTAAAAATTATCAACTGTTCGAACAACTGAATTTGTAACCCACTCGCCAGTTGAAGCGTTTTTTGCCGTGTAATTCCCAGCAAAACCTGGTTCCCCGGAGGTGTTACCAGTTCATTACCGCGTACAAAAAAAACATTACTGCGGCTGCCTTCGGTAATCCGGTCGAAATGATCGACAAGCAGCACCTCGTACAACCCGTTTTCTTCAATCATCCGGTTGGCCTGCTGTCTCACTGTGGTTTGAAAAACTTTGGCATTGGGATTTTCACGTTCTGCTTTTAACACCCCGCAAACAACCCCATCGCGGTACATCCCGGAGGTTGGGTAGTTGTGTGTGATAAAAAAAGCTTTCAGGTTGGTTTTGCACGAAATCAAAACATTTCCCTCCTGTATCCCGTTTTTTTTAATCAGCGCTTTAAGAAATAAATAAACATCCACTTCCGAAAAACGAATGGTTATCCCGGCCAGTTGAGCAGAGTGATAAAACCGTTCCAGATGATCTTCCAAAAACAGGGGAATTCCGTTTACAACACGAAGCACTTCGTAAATACCACCTTCGTTTTCAGCAGGTACAAAAGTTTCGTTTGGTCTGATTTCGTCGTTAAAAACAAAATATTTATGAAGCGGTAAAAGTGCCATTTTTATTGATTTTTGGTAAATTTATTCAATAAAATGAACGGAACGAAAAATGGACTTTAAAATTCCGCCGCCGGTAACATTTAATCCACATAAACACCACTTCGGTTTTTTAACCGACCAGATCAAATCCTGGAGGGGACAGGACTGGGAAAAGATAAAACCTGAGTTGTTTTTTATGGGCGAAAACCTGATCGATTTATACTTGGGCAGCCTTTCCGTTAACCAGATTTGTTACGAATGTATCCGCTATTTCAGAAACGAAAATGTTTTGGAGAGAACCGCCTTTCTCGACTGGCTCTACCCTCGCGAATACCGGAAAATAGAACTCGCCGATTCGTCGGTGTGGGTGGTGAAAAAAGGGACCGACCCGGAAAGGTTCATCCATATTCATCCTGCCAAATATTCGCCATTGACCATCAGGGTGCGCTCCGCGACCTTAAAAACCGTTGTCGCTTTAACAATCCGTTCCGTTTCCATTCAGAAAGAAATAAAAGAAAACCTGGATGCCGTAAACACAACACGCAGGTTATTTCTTCAGCTTTCTCCGGTAAAATCGTTAAATCCAGAAAAAGGGATTATACAACTCTGGAAACGGTTCAGCAATCAGCTTAACGAAGCGCCTCCCCTCACCTGAAGCATTTCGAGTACCGAATTTTTGTAACTTCTCCCGATAGGCAACTCTTTTCCGTGAACTTCGATACTACTGGTTGTAAACGCTTCTATTTTTGATAAGGCAACAATAAACGACTTGTGAATACGAATAAAACCCGCTTCCGGGAGTTTCTCTTCCATGTTGGTCATGCTGGTTTTGGTAATAATTTTCTTTTTACCGGTATAAATCTGCACATATTCGCTTAATCCTTCCACATACACAATTTCGCTCAAAAAAACTTTAATCACTTTTTTGTTTTCCTTAACGTAAATAAAAGTTTCTTCATTTTGAGAGGCTCCCGGGCTTGCGGGCAAAACACTCTGAGGTTCTTCTTGTGTTACCTGATAAAATTTGTTGACAGATTTCAGAAACCGCCCGAAAGTGATAGGTTTCAAAAGATAGTCCACCACATCAAGATCAAAACTTTCGAGGGCATATTCCCTGAACGCGGTGGTGATAATTACTTTGGGCGGATGTTTTAATGTTTTCAGAAATTCAATGCCGGTAATCTGTGGCATCTGGATATCCATAAACATTAAATCGACCGTATGGTCGCGCAGCGCCTGAAGCGCTTTCATGGCATCACCGCACTCCGCGACAATTTCAAAGTTTTCGAGCTTTTCAATGTGGTTGCGCATCAACTCACGCGCAAGCGGCTCATCATCAATAACGAGACATTTTGTTTTCATGGCAATAACGGGTTAGCTTTCCAAATTTTCTGTAAGTAGCTTATCCTATTTGTACTATTATTACAGTTTAATTACGGTCGTTTAGTGAAAAATCTCCAGACTAATTTCCCTGAAGTTTTCATCGATAGTTTCAATCAGCCTGAATTTTCCGGGAAAAGTATAATTCAGCCTTTTTTTTGTCGTCTCAATATTTTCATTGTTTTTAAATCCAAACTCTTTTCCGCTCCAAAAAGTAAAAGAATAGAGAAGATCTTTTTTTCCACCTTTTATAAGGACGGTACTTTCAAACGTTTCGTTACATTCGTACACCAATTTAATAGCGTCGTTTAAAAAAGGCAGTAACAAAAGCGGCGGAACAACAAAGGGGTTGAGATTTCCGTCGGCTATAAAATTGCTTTCCAACCGATCGCCGAGGGTATATTTGTGGATTTCAAGAAATTCCCTAATCATCTTCACTTCCTGTTGCAACGGTATCAACTCTTCGCGCCCATCAAATAAAAAATAGCTCAGAAACCCTGAAATTTTTTCAATCATTTCAGGCGATTTTCTGTCATCGCGAATGGTCACCTCTTCCAGTTCCTCCATCAGGGTTAGCACTACTTTCGGTTGCAGCTGGTAATGATAAATTTCAAGTTCGGTTTCCATTTTCAACTGTAAGAGTTCCGCTTTTCTGTTTTGCGAAGAATACCACGAGCGGCCTGCCTTGATGGCAAAAAATACCAGGATAATGTAGTGGTTGCCAACTCCGCTGACCAAAATATTTTTGAGGTTCAGATACCCCGGACTAAAAGATTTGTCGATATCAAAAAACTTAAAAACCAACTCGTTACTTATTACAAGCTCGATAACCGAAAAAACCGGCAAAAAGATAACAATACCCAGAAAAAACAAAAAATAGTTGCCCCGGTCGCGCACCAGCGGAAGTAATACATAAGCAATCAAATACGTATGAACCATAAAAACAGGGAGCGTAACCACATAATAAACCAGCCAAACAAGATACTGATGGATACCATATCCAAGGCTTTGGACTATGGTAAACGAAAGTACCCACGTTAACCAAAAAACCGCGTGCAGCAAAACTCTTTTACTAATATTTTTTCCTGTGAAATTCAATTTCAGTTTCTTTTAATTCCAAATCGATTTTAAATGAATTTTTCGCATTTTCGATATTCATAACAAACCCGTTCTTCGAATAAAGCATCTCCAGTCGTTTTCTCAGGTTTATCAAACCACGCCCCACCGTTTCTTCCAATCCTGTTTTTATAACTGATGTGGGTTTGCTGTTTTCCGTGGAAAGCGAGATTTTCCCCGGCTCCGATTTTACCGTAATTTTTATCCACGGAGAGCCGGCATCGAGGCTGCTTCCGTGTTTAAAACAGTTTTCGACGAGGAAGAAAAGTATCATGGGCGGAACTTTTAGTGAACGTAAATCGCCTTCCGTGATATATTCCACACTCAACCGTTTTCCGTACCTTAGTTTTTCGAGTTGGATGTAATTTTCAACCAGAGAAATTTCGTTCTGCAGTTCGACAAAATCTTTCTGACTTTCGTCGATGATATAGTTCAGCACAATCTTCATCCGTTCGATAACCTCTCTGGTTTTTATCGGGTTCAGCAGCGAAAGCGCATACAAATTATTAATCGTGTTAAAAAGAAAATGAGGATCGAACTGCGACTGTAACAGTTTGCTTTGGGCTTCTTTGTTCTGTATCTCCAGTTTTTTCCGGGTATGATCGGTGTGGATATAATTTTTTACATACCGGGCAATACAAAAAAGGGCGACAATAAAAGTCATATCTTTTGCATTAACCACAATAAAACGGAGGTTCATCGCACCGCTGCGCTGCATGTTTTCCGGAGAAATGGAAGAATAAAAAATGTGATCGGAAACGATGAGCTTCATCGATGAAAGGGCAATCCCAATCAGCAGAAAAAGTAGAATAAACCAGAATTTTTTTCCTCTCAAAAGAATTTCGGGGATCAATAAAAAGATAGTGATAAAAGCATATCCAAAAAAGAAAAGTGAATTGATAAAAGTAACCAAAAACGAATTCCAAAAATCTCCGGCCGCGTTTTGTACAAAAAAAATGCCGGTAAAAATAAATACCGTAATCAGGTAAAACAGGCTATATCGGGAGAACCTGTACTTTAAACTATTATTAAACAACAGTTTATTCATCCTGTCTTTGTATTGTCAACCGGACAGTAAACTTAGTTTTTTCTTCGAATATTTTTAAATCGTAGTGGCTGCCATAAATAATATCGAGCCGTTTTTTTACATTCACCAGCCCAATTCCACCCTCAGCATTTTTGGT
>CAYWBV010000039.1:11391-13594 GCA_964455785.1 uncultured Maribellus sp. | reverse complement strand
TCAAGCGGTATTTCAGACTCATTACATTCATACAAAACAGAACGAAGCAACTCCGATATTTTCGCGATACCTTCTGAAGTTTTTGCCGATTTTTCGAGCGAAAGCGCATAAAGATTATTCATGGTATTAAACAGAAAATGAGGGTGCAACTGAGTTTTTAACAGATTCAGTTCGGTTTGCAGGTTTCGTTTTTCCATTTCGTGTTTTTCCTTTTGCTGTTCAAACCACTTTTTTACAATTTTCACCGCAAAAGCAATGGCTACCATAAAATTGGTTTCCAGTAAAAGGTAAAGAAAAGTTACGCCAAACACCGAATCGGTGGTAACAGGCAGAGAATTGAGCAACCTTAAAAAAATTCGTTCGCAAAGGGTCACAAAAAACAAAAGAGCGATGATGAGCAAAACGGTTATCAGTAACTTTTTTCGTTTCAGATAAAAGGGTAAAATGGCGTAAATGGTTACATAGGTTGCCAGCATGATAAACGGCAACATACACAACGACTCCAAAAAATACCACCGGTAGTCGTTCCCGTATTTGCCGTAAATAGAACCAAAAAACAAAACATAAAACAACCAGAATAAAAAATGACTAACCACGCGTTTGTTGAGCCATCCTGAAATCATTTTCTGATTTATCATCCCGGTTTTTTTTGATTAAATATAGGTTAGAAATTTATAATAAAAAATAGCGCGAGCTCATCCAGAATTGTCATATAAAAAACCCCTGCCCGCTGGCAGGGGTCGGTTTTTCATATTTCTATGAAAAAAAATTGCGCTGTTTTATCTTTTTAAAAATTGGCCTGATACTCTTCGTTTACCAGGTTCGGAAAATAACATGCAATCAGGCCCAGCAATTCATCAACCGACCTTTGATTTTGCGAAATTACCCTTTGCGAATAATAACTCACTTTGTTCAATTTCGCTTCATTAGCCTCTTTGGGAAGTTCCTGGTATTTTCTTTCTATTTTTTTTACACCAAAAACTCCTTTATTGCACGTGTATTCTATTTCAAAAACATCGGAACGTACGATAAAACTGGTACATTCTTTTTCTTCAATTAAACCAATCCTAACTGGTTGTCGGGCATTTTCATACGCCAAATCGAAAGTTTTAACTTCTTTTCCGTCAATAACCATTGGGTTGTCCGATTTTACAATCATATATTTTCCGAAGTCAGTCAACGAATTTCCGGTAAGGGCACGGCCGTCCTTCGTTTTTGCGTTGGCTCCCAAACCTATCAGCACCACGCAAAATGTCAAAAGAATTAATTTAATTTTCATGTCTTTAACTGTTTAATGTTTTACATACCCAAAAATAGATAACCTGTTGAAATGAATTATTTTAATTCAATAACCGACCAACTGGCAACCATTAAACACCTGTTTTTTACTGCGAAATAGGTTTTGGGCAGTTCGTCGGTAAAAAATAGTATTTTGCAGTATTCCCGATAATTTTGTGGAATCTGTCGGGCAGGTTGCGGTATTTTTTGCCGGTTTTGAAGTTGAATTTTGTATTTTTAGCCATCATAAAAATTAAAATAAACACTGATTTATGAAAACAAAACAAGGTTGTATATTCTTTATTTTTATTCTTCTTTCCCTTTTCTCATGTAAAAAAAGCGAAAACTATATACAGCAGGTCGATACGCTGATTGGAACAGGGCCGGCCACCACCCTTTCGGCCAGACAAAATCCGGGCGACCACGTGGATTACGGCCAGACCATTCCTGCCGTAACTGCACCGTTTGGAATGACGCAGTGGACACCCCAAACCAACGCAACAGAAAAAAAATGCCTCGCCCCTTTTTACCTTGGCAGCGGATATTTGCAAGGTTTTAGGGCTACCCACTGGACCAGCGGATCTTGTGTTCAGGACTACGGAAGTTTTACAGTTTTCCCGACCTCGGTTACCGACGATTTTAAATATCTGCCCGACCAACGGAAAACCCCTGCCATTTTCGATGCCGAGACTGCATCGCCCGCCTATTTTGCCGCCAACTTCACAGAGCCGCAAATACTTACAGAAATGACAGCGACCAAAAGGGTAGGTTTTTTTCGGTTTTCGTGGCTCGAACCCAAAAACCCTACCATCATTATCGATGTCAACAGCGACGAAGGAGAGGGATACATCAAAATTGATGCAGAAAACCAGGAAATTGTGGGATACAACCCGGTTCACCGCATTTACAACGGGATGGGAAAACC
>CAYWBV010000039.1:0-11291 GCA_964455785.1 uncultured Maribellus sp. | reverse complement strand
GGCTGGAATTTTGACAAATGTAAAGCAGACCTTGAAAAAGTATGGAACAACCTGTTGGGAAGAATCGATGTAGAAGGAGGGTCGGGTGAAGATTCGGTAAAACTGTACACAGCTCTGTACCACAGTTTAATCCACCCGCGGCTATTTAGTGACGCCAGTGGCGACTACCCGGGATTTGCCGATGACTCGACCTTTCATAAAGCCGAAGGATTCGACTACTACTGCGACTTTTCCAACTGGGATATTTACCGCGCTCAAATGCCGCTGTTAAGCATTATTGCCCCCAGGGAATATAACGACATGATCAAATCGCTGGTTATGAAAGCCGAACAGGGTGGCTGGCTACCAATTTTCCCGATGTGGAACAGCTATACTTCGGCGATGATAGGCGACCACAGTAGCGCTTTGATTTGCGATGCTGCAATGAAAGGGTTTGAATTCGATCTTGAAAAGGCCTGGTTCTATATGCGAAAAAATGCTTTTGAAACACCAAAAAAAGATAAGGATTATTTTGATGGCAAAGGCCGGCGCTCCCTTACCTCGTACCTCCAGTATGGTTACATACCGCTGGAAGACCCGGTTTACGGAGCTTTCCATAAACAGGAACAGGTTTCGAGGACGCTTGAATATGCCTACGACGACTGGGCTGTGGCGCAGGTAGCCCAAAAGCTGGGAAAAACGGAAGACTACAACGAACTTTCGGCACGGGCGCTTAACTACACCAATGTTTTTGACCCGGCCAAAGGTTGGATGTGCGGCAGATTTGCCAACGGAACATTTACCGACGAATTTGTAGCCAACCAGCACATGCCTTACATTACCGAGGGAACTCCGAAACATTACACCTGGTATGTACCTCACGACGTGGAAGGGCTGATGGAACTGATGGGGGGAAAAGAAAAATTCAGCGAAGAACTGAACCTGATGATCCAAAACCGCGAATACTGGCACGGAAATGAACCCAGTCACCAGATACCCTATTTGTTTAATTATGTGGATGACTGGAAAAAGACACAGGAAACCGTTAAAAATATTCTGAAAACCGAATATGGCACAGGTCCCGGAGGACTATCGGGAAACGACGACGCCGGTCAGATGTCGGCCTGGTATGTATTGAGTGCAATTGGTTTTTACCCAGTGTGTCCCGGAAGCAACGAATACCAGCTTTCCTCGCCGGTTTTCGATAAAGTCACGTTACGTCTCGACAAAAAATACTACAAAGGCAAAAAGTTTATTCTGGAAACTGAACCCGGAAATAACTACAAAACATTTTCATCGGTTAAACTTAACGGTCGCGAAATTGAACCGAAAATTACCCACGAGGATTTACAAAAAGGAGGCAAACTTGAGTTTCTTTTGAATTAAAACACACACCGGCGTACAGCAATTTCCTTTCCCCGGGGCGGCGGGATCGGTGAATCAAAATAGTTCTGTACTCCTTGATGGCGGCGGGGTTTTTATGCCCCAACCGTTATTGGGAACCGAATCCATTCTAAAAGTCAACGTTCCGCCTTCCATCAGTTTTTCTCTTGCCATCCAGCAATTCTCTATGGTTTTGCCGTTCCATTCCAGTTGCCGGATAAAACAATTTTCAATGCTGTTATTTTTTGTTTCGATGATGAGTTTTTTGGAAGGGTTAACAGAAAGCTGTATCGTCACTTTATTGAAAACCGGGCTACCAAACTGAAAAACTGGCTTTTCCTCCGCATGTCCCTGCACATCGAATAATCCGAGGGCGGCCATTACATACCAGGCTCCGAGTTGCCCCTGATCTTCGTCCTGCCCGAAACCATAACCGTGCAGAGGTTCGGTTCCGTAAAATTCATCGCAAATAATGCGGGTCCATTTTTGCGTAAGCCACGGTTTCCCTGAATAATTAAACAACCACGACTGTTGCAGACAAGGTTGGTTCCCGTGGTTATACAGTTTTTGAACTCCCGAAAAACTATCAATTTCCTTACCGCCCCCAAATCCACTCTTTCGACTTTCATTAAAAGTAGTTTCAAGTCTTTCATTAAAAAGATCAACTCCTAGTTTTTCAATTAATCCGGCCGGATCGTGCGGAATAAACCAGGTAAACTGAAACGCATTCCCTTCCTGAAATCCATCCCAGGGTCTCATCGGATCAAAATTTTTGATAAACGTTCCGTCAGCAAGTTTGGGCCTGATAAATTTTGATTCCGGGTCGAACAGATTTTCCCAGTAATCCGCCTGTTTCATCAAGGTTTTATAATCTTCAGTTTTTCCGAGATTTTTTGCCATTTGCGCCACGGCGTACGAGCTAAAAGCGTATTCCAACGTATGCGACGCCCCAAAATTAAAAACCCATCCGTTTGAAATTGTAACCTCTTCGTAAGGCACGTAGCCAAGTTCAACAAACCGGTGCAAATCATATTTTCCGTTTCCGAGATTCCTACCGTTAAAATTCACCTCGTTTTTTACGGCGGCGGCATAACCGGTTTCCCAGTCAAAATCGCGGATACCGCAATTGTAGGCGGCAGCGATCAGCAATCCCTGAAAATTAGTTTGAACTCCGTTTGTGTAAGCGCCTGCCGCCACGCCATCGTGTAACCAGCCTGTTTCTTTATAAAAATCGATATTCGACTGAATGTACTCAGAAAAGTAATCGGGGTAAACCATCGACCACAACTGACTCAGGTTCCAGAAACCTCCCCACATTCCATCGGTATTGTAATGATTGTATTTTGGCGTTCCATTTTCGTCAAGCGGAATTTGGCCAACGCCCCCGCCATTCAATTTGTATTGCCCGTTTACATCGCTGGCCAGTCCGCGGCCGAGCAACGCATGGTAAAGTCCGGTATAAAATTTTTTCAAATCTTGTTCCCGGCTGCCCTCAGCCTGGATACGCCCCAGCAGTTCGTTCCATTTCGTAGTTGCAGCTTGCCTTACTTCATCAAAAGAAACCGAACCGGCTTCCTTTTCCAGATTCAACCGTGCGTTTTCGATACTGGTGTACGAAAGGCCAACCTTCATTTCGACTACTTCGTTTTCACCGGTTTTAAATGTCAGATAAATTCCGTTCCGAATCCCCTTTGTTTGCGTTTCGTTTTTCTGAAAAACGGAATCCTGAAAAGTTCCAAAACTATCCGGAGATTTGCTCAAACGTGCCACAAAATACATTTTCACACGGTTTCCGGGATCACAAAACTTTACATATTCCGGATTGGTCTCCACATAACCTTCCACCTCTTTTTCGTTAACCAATTGCGCAAAGGCTTCTGTAACGTCGCTGCTTTCGCCCTGTTTGTGACCAATATCAAAAATCAATCGTGAATTTTCTGACTCAGGAAAAGTATAACGGTGAAATCCAACCCGCGCGGTTGCCGTTAGTTCAGCTTTTATATTGTAATCCTTCAGCACAACCGAATAATATCCCGGTTCTGAATGTTCGTCCGTTTTATCGAACCGCGAACGGTAACCCTCATCGGGATTTTCCAGCGTTCCCGGAACCGTTTTCAGCACACCGGTGGTTGGCATTACCACAACGCCTCCTATCTGGAACTCATGAAAATGGCCAAATCCTTCAATGGAATTGTGACGGTCGTCGTAACCTCCGGGCAACCAGCTTCCCAAACTTTCATACGCGTTGGTGTGCGGAGCCAGCTTTGCCATTCCAAACGGAAGCGCCGCGGGCGTGTAAAAAAACCAGCGGCCATGCACCGAACCAATTTGCGGATCGACATACTGAACCGCGTTAAAATCTGTTTCCGCTTCCGGTTTGCAAAAAACCAAAAGAAACAGGCAGGAGAGAATGATCCCTAACTTTCGCATTTTATATCTTTTTTAAAGAATAAACCGATACAAACAACAAATAGATTGCGCAAAAAACAAACACATACATGCCGGCGGTAATCGTAAATAAATCGGTTATGCCACCCACAATGGGCGGAACAAATGCCCCGCCCGACACTGCCATAATCATCAGACCGGAAATTTCGTTGGCGCGGTCGGGATATGTTTTCACTGTTGCTGAAAAAATGAGCGGAAAAATGTTGGACGCCGCCAGACCAATAGAAAACATCAGGGCCAGCGCAACAAACGGAGTGGGCGAAAAAATAAAAAAAAGCGCTGTTAAAAGAGTTACCGCCGCCGAACCGATTAAAAACCGGGACGACGAAAACCGCACTAAAAAAATCGCCCCCAGAAAA
Organism: uncultured Maribellus sp.; assembly: GCA_964455785.1. Taxonomy (GTDB): domain Bacteria; phylum Bacteroidota; class Bacteroidia; order Bacteroidales; family Prolixibacteraceae; genus Draconibacterium. The sequence goes on along the minus strand of CAYWBV010000039.1, from coordinate 7,122 downwards.
GTTCCCAGCATTTTTCCAAAAAAATAAAGACTTCGTCCCTGCTGGGCAGCTTTCGTTCCCATTTCCATTTTCAGCAATAAAAATTGCCCGGAAGTTGCATTAATTCCCACATCGAGGCCGACGACAAAAAAAATTCCAAGAACCATTAACGCGATGTACCCATTCCCTAATAATTTCAGGCACGACACCAATGTTGCCTTTTCTTCCCTGGCCGGCGTTTCACTGATTTTGGTAAAATGCAGCCAGACAGCCGACAACAGCGACACCCCGCCAAACGCCAGAAGTATCAGTTTCCAGTCGCCAAAACGTACAGCGAAAAAAGTTGCAAGGTACGGAGCTACCATCGAACCCACTGATTTTACAAACTGTGAAAAACTTAAAAAACTGGAAGCCCGGTTCGAAGGAACCACGTCAATCAGCAACGGGTTGGCAGAAACCTGGATGATGGTATTTCCGATTCCCAACAGACCAAATCCAATCATTACTGTTAAAAAAGAATAGATAAAAAAAGGCAGAAACAGACCAAAAGCAGTTAAAATAATCCCGATGTTGAGCATATTACGTTTCCCGATTCGTTCCTGTACTATTCCAACAGGAACAGAAAGTAAAAAGAACCAGGCAAACACAGCCAGTGAAATTAACTGCGACAAAGTATTATTCAGGCCGAAATCGGCTTTTACGTTGTCAACACCAATGCCCACGAGATCACACGCGCTCATCACAAAAAAGGAGAGAAGAACCGGGGCGACGAACGCAATTGAAATATTTTTTCTATTCATTTTCTGATAATCTATCCATTCCTATTTCTAAAGGGTTGGGCTTATTTTATTCACCATTTTCCCAAAGGGTACGTGATATTTCGTGAATTTTCTCCGCTTTCGCTTACGATAAAAGCTGATTCCTCCACCTCAATTTTTTCAACTCCCCGGTAATCATTCGGAATTTTTGCCAGAAATGCAACAAACGATTTTCGAATCACTTCATCCGCATCAATAAAATCATAAATATTCCGGTCGAAAATTTTCCCTTTTTTAGCCACCACCGGAAAAGGTTCGTGTAACCCGGTTGTCCCGAACTCAATTCCAAAAGCCAGCGGAATATCATTTTCCATACTCCTCCAGAAATTCACCCACGGGTAATCTTCCGTTTTCCAAAGGTAGCCCAGCAAAAGATTCTTCGCCGGGTTACATGCCGTCGCCCAACCGTACTCCTGATTTTTGGGAAACACAAAAGATACCACTCTCGGCCATTGGTTTTGAAATTGCCGCAAACTTATTTTTTCCCCGTTATGGATTACTTCCGGCCAACGTAACAATGGCTCCTCCTGGTTTAAACTACCATCTTCCTTGTCTTCAAAACCTTTTTCGGTATTGTTGTCAAAAAGAGTGGTTTTATCGAGAAAGGGGGGCGCCAGTGTAACATGCTGTACAATATTGAACATTCGCCCATACTTGTTCCGGTTTTTAATCTCCTCTGTCACAAAAAACAGCGGTTCATTTACCGACAGTTTTATTTCCCTGGTCAACTGCAAACCTCCCATGGGCAAACGGCACCTCATTTTACATTCAACCCTGTTTTCACCTTCCCGAGGTTCTTCCAAAAGCTTCCATTTTTCGGTGTTTACTTCTCCGTGATGCCGGAACCCATTTCTTTTTTCAGCCTCAGACGGTGGCCCCCAACGATCGAAACATAGAAAATGACCTCGGAAAGGAGGCTGTTCCAGATCCTCTGTTTTCCAGTTGATCGGGTTAATGGGCCAGTCTTTCAGATGAAAATCGGAATACGACCCGCCGTCGGGATTTACCTGAAGTACCACACTACTGTTTTCAAGCTGAACTGGTTTCATTTGCCGGTTTGTATTTAAAATTCGATGTCCCTATTTTAGTTTTATTCCAAGCGTCACAATTTCGTGAGGGTTAATTTCCAATGTCACTGAATTTTGGCTGACTTTTGTTTCTGCGCTTTCATTCACAGGATTTTCAATCAGGTTCAGTTTTCTCACTGCCTGGATATTTTCGGGCAGATGAAGGGTAATCTTTTTTGTATCGCCTTCAACCTCAACCAACCGGATCACAAGTTCATCCGTATCTTCGGCTTTTTTGATACCGGTCATATAAACGCCTTTGCCATCGAGCGAAACAAAAGATTCACTTTCCGGTCGTGTTGCATGAGTTTTTACCAGCGACAATGAGGGTGGTTCTTCAGCCAGCACGGGTACGTTAAAATCGTCTCCCTCCTGCCAAACCCCATTCTTCCAGTCGCCGATGTGCGGATACAACGCATAACTAATTTTAAATTTACCGAGATTGGGATAAATATCGGGAGCGCCGGCAGCACGCATCAGTGTAAGCCGCAAATCGCCACGATAAAATGAGTGGCCGTATTTTGTCCGGTTCAGTAATGCAATTCCCTTGTCGCCGTCGGTAACATCCACCCACTTTTGCGCAGGTACTTCCTGTCCGTTGTCCATCTCAGGATCAACGCCATAAACACGGCTCTGCGATGTCTGCGACAGCGGCGCGTCTTTCCCGTTAATTTTCCCGTCCACGGGCCGTTCAACCACATCGAAGGGAACTTGTGAGTAAAATTTCGGATTTTGTATATTCAGTGGGAAAATGGCTCTTAACATGGGTGAATCGGTAGAATCGCTGCCTGTTTCGAGCCAGTGTACTTCCATATCATATTCAATCCGGGGATACGATTTATAAATATAGGTTCTTTCAATAAACCGCGAATTTCCCCATGTTTTTACCGTTTCGACACAAGCGCGCACAGGCCCGCTTTCAATCACTTTTACACTCTCCACATTCGAAACCACTTCTTCCTTTACAATTTTGTTGATGGTCCATGATTTCATACCCCCCTTTTTATCTTCCATAAATATTTTCAGTTGGTTGAGTTCACCGCCATCCTTTACATATTCAACATTGTTTCGTTTGTCGCGGAGACTGGTAATCGCACCCTTGTCCATATCAAATCTGACCATAAAAAAATCAGTTTCAAAAGTATTTTCATCGCGGACAATCGGACTGGCCGTTTCGCCTTTATTTGTCATGTCAATATAGTAGGTTTTATAGCCACCTGCCGGAAAGTTATCGTCGATAAACTGAACTTTTGAAGTGTATCCCGGAGGAGTAGGTTTTGAAAAGATAATTTGAGCAGGGTATGTTTTCCCGGAACCATCGCGGACAAGCACCGTGGCCAGACTGCCGGCAGATTCCGCCTGTCCGGATTTATAAGCCGGGTCGAGGAAGTTTTCGTTCCCGTTTCCACCAACTTTTTCTTTTTCCTTATCGACAGGTTTAAAATTCTGTCCGTAATAATTTGCTCCCCAGGAAGCTACTTTTACCGAAGCCGGTTCTTCATGGGAATAAACCGTGGCTTCGACAATGGTTTTACGTCCTGCCGGAAAAAGATTGTACGCCACCACCGGCTGTCCGAGCCCGTCCTGAAATTCTACCTCGTCAGCCATTTTCAAAAAGGCCGCATCTTTTAATTCCCTGGCCATCCGCTCCGTTTCGGTGTAGCGGGCAACCGCCTGCCGGTTTGCTTCGTTGATGGCCGAGCCCGGAAGAATATCGTGAAACTGGTTAAAAGTGACCGTTTCCCAGAGATTGTTTAATTCTGTTTGCGGATATTTGTCGCCATTCATCCAGCGGAGTACGTTAAAAAACTCGCTCCCGAACAATGTGTTTTCGCAGTTCCGGTTCCCCGATTTGATTTCGGAAACCGTGGTATAACATCCTTCGAAAATAAACTGCATTTCGCCTTTGTGGGTTGGGCGACCGTCCATTTCATCGGAAAGTTTGCTGAAAAAATCGCCTGCCGTGGTAAATTTCACCGCCGGATAATCTGTTTTTTTGTCCAATTCATGCACCATTTCGATATTGGCGCGGGTCGGGCCACCGCCGTGGTCGCCAACCCCGGTAATATGAAGAATCCTGTTTTTATCCGGTGCAATCTTCTGCAACTCTTCTTTTAAACCCGGAGTGATATTACCGTTGTAAGTATTATTTCCATAACACAAGACAGTGGATCCGTCGGGGCCCTCCCACCAAAAACTTCCCATGTAGGGTTTGCACCGGTGAAAGTAATAGTAATCCATCCCTGCCAGCTTCAACATTTGGGGCAGTTGCGAAACGTGACCAAAATTATCCGGCAGCCATCCGATTTTTGCCATTTTCCCAAAATGTTTCTGAAAATAACGCTGTCCCAACAAAAACGATCGGGAAAGCGCCTCGCCCGACGACATGTTGGAATCTCCTTCGGTCCACATTCCACCGGCCAGTTCCAGTCTCCCTTTTTTGACATACTCCTGAACCCTTTGAAAAAGCGGCGGGTCAACTTTCTGTACAAATTTATAAACGGCAGCCTGGCTTTGAATCATCGTGTAATCCGGAAATTCGTCCATAAAAGCTACGGTTTGTCTTAAATTGTCATTGCACATTTTCATCGTTTCGAAATAAGTCCACAGCCAGTTCATATCCATGTGGGCGTGCCCGATGACATGAATCGTGTCTTTTTCAGAAGCTTCTGCTCCCTGTGTTGTTTGTTGTGCAAAACCACTCGTTGCAGTAATGGCACAGAAACAAACTACGGCCAAAAAGAATACACTGAATCGTTTCATACTGTTTATTTTTTGGTTTGATTTTACTGGCTTAATTCCTGAATTCGTGAACCGCTTCAAACATGGCAACAATATTTTGAGGCGGCACATCCGGCATTATGTTGTGAACCGTGTTGAACACATATCCTCCGTCTTTCGCAAAAATCTCCAGGTTCTGTTTTACATGAGTCTTTACTTCGGAGGGAGTCGCGTTATTGAGCACACTCCGGGTGTCGATACCTCCTCCCCAGAAAGTAAGTTCATTTCCAAATTCCTTTTTCAGACGCGCAGGTTCCATGTTTACTGCGTTTATCTGAACAGGGTTTAAAATCTCAAATCCCGCTTCGATGAGTTCCGGAATTAATTCATAAATACCTCCGCAAGAGTGTAACATGGTGTGCATGGATGAATGGCTTTTTACATAATCGCACATCATTTTATGCCTCGGTTTAAAAAATTCGTTGTACGTTTCTGTCGGAATCAGCGGGCCATTGTTGGTACCAAGGTCGTCGCCAAACTTGACAATGTCAACCAGATCGCCTACCGCATCACAAACATGTGCCAGCAAATCCATGTGTCGTTTCATCAGTTCGTCGAGCAGACGATGGACTTCATCCGGGTTTAAAAATAAATCCATTAAAAAATTGTCCATTCTCCTCAGAAAAGTGCCCCATTCAAATAAATTACAACCAACGCCCAAAAGAATAGTCTTATCTGTTTGCGCCTTCAATTCCAAAGCTTTTTCCCTGAGTTTCTCCCAGAAATCGGGTTGATCGGCCCAATCCCAGGGAGTAAAACCAAAACCGCCCCAAACCGTACGGTTCATATTTGAACCCAAATCGGAATAGTTGTCCGGGAAATTATCCAGGTACGGGAAAATGGTCTGGTCGAAAAAAGTGGCGCCCAACGGCATTCGTCCGATGAGTTCCCCCTGATTATTGGGAGCCAGCCACGAACCGTCATTCTGGAGTTGAGGGTTAAACCACCGGGGATACCAACCCGGAAAACCCTTTATCAGCTCCAGTTTGTGCCAGTACCCGGACGCCTGGTTAAAATGCCTGCCGAGATCAACCACATCGACCCCAAAATGATCAAGAATTTCCATTTCGGGCTGAACCACCTCTTGTACCACATCATATACCCATGTTTGAAGATGCTCCTTCTGAAGATATTTCAGGAGGTTTTGCCAGGCAACCACCGATATACCGGAACTTGGTGTAGCTCCCAAATCAATGGGGACGCGGTCGGTTTCCTTATGGTTAATGGCCGCCAGGATACGTTCTTTTGATGTCATGTTTTAAAGTATTACTGTTTTTCCCTGCCCTGATGTTTGTTTACATTTATGTACTGAACTTTCAATTCATCCATTAATATCCGATCTCTTTTGGGGTCAAACCCGCAAAACGATACTAAAACTTCCTCCACTCCTTTTTCATTTAAAACCTGCATAAACTGTTCATCCCGTATATTTGGCTTTCCCAACTCGTTTGTTTTTCCGAAAAAGAAACCATAGCTCATTGCTTTTACAATCCGATCGTATTCAAGCCCTTTATTTTGCGCCATTTGGATAACCCCCGCAAACCTGTCGTCTATTCCGAGTTTCCTCGGCAAGTCCTGTCCAACCCTGAATACAGTGTCTTTCAGGGCGCGGTTTTGAAACCTGCCGAGTAAATCGTCGATGTGGTTTTCAAGATCGCTGAACGAAAAATCTCCGGAATAATAATTCAATAAAATTGTGGCGGACTGGAGCATCGTATCCCGGGTGGTTGTCAGGATATTTTTATCCTGTAAAACTTCATAAATAAAATCCGCTTTCGGAAAATAAAAATTTCCGAGATAGGCGGCAGTTGCGTGCCCAAGGTTGTGAATAAAGGCTTTCCGGTCAACCCAGGCTTTGATATTCTCTTTCGGACTTAGCCCCGCGACTTCGGGAATTGTCCCTTTAAAACCCTGTTTGTCAACAATCAATGTATTGTAGGGTTCAGCAAAAATCACCAATGGATCGTTTTTCAACTCATCCTCAGTCATAATCGGGACCATTTTCCCGATACTGGTCTCCACAAGGCCGACCAGCTTGCCGATGGGGTAACTTTCAGGAAGGAGTGCGCATAACCGGGAACGAATAAACTCGTTTGCCGACCGCATATTTTCAGCAATAATAATATCCAAAGGGCGATCAGGGGTTAAAGTCTGGCGTAATTTTAACCCGTCAGCAATAACCGGCAAAATTTTTTCAAGTGCATTTTTCCCAACAGATACCGCCATTACCGATGCCTGTGCAATTTCCTTTTTTACCTTTTCCAGTTCCATACCCGAAACTGCGCTTACATTTTCAACCCAAATGATTTCGTCCGTCCGGCCTTTAATAACCACAGGATAACTTTTCCGCCTGTTTAACTCGTTTACAAGATTGACGTCAACATCGGCAAAAACAACGCGGTAACCCGATCGCCCAAACAACTGGCCAATAAATGACCTCCCGATTTTACCTGCCCCAAATATCAGTACAGACCTGT
>CAYWBV010000038.1:0-19177 GCA_964455785.1 uncultured Maribellus sp. | reverse complement strand
TGGTTGTGAAAAAGAAGATGAAATGGTTCAGGTAGATGAAAAAAACATTGTGGAGGTGGCTCAATCAGCCGGTCAGTTTAATGTGCTGTTGGAAGCCGCCGGGAAAGCAGGTTTGGCCGATTTTCTGAGTGTAGAAAACAACCTTACTGTATTTGCGCCGACTGATGCAGCCTTTGCCGCTCTTCTGCAGGATTTGGGCTTAACCAGCCTGGATCAAATTGACGCCACTACCCTCGGTAGTATTCTGAAATATCACGTAGTTGCTGGTGTGGTTTATTCGAAAGATTTGAAATCGGGTTATGTCCCAACGCTTTCAACATATAGCGGGAATAGCATTTCGATGTATGTCAATATAGAAGATGGTGTTACGATTAACAAAAGTACGAAAGTAACTGCGGCTGATATTAAAGCCAAAAACGGAGTCGTCCACGTGGTAGATAAAGTGATTCTGCCACCAACGGTTGTTAGTGTGGCGCTGGCCAATTCAAATTTTACTACTCTTGTTCAGGCTGTTGTGAAAGCCGGTTTGGTTGATGCACTGAACGGAGAAGGTCCTTTTACGGTATTTGCCCCAACCAACGATGCATTTAGCGCCCTGTTCGCTCAACTCGGTATATCGGGAATCGACGATTTAACCGCTGAGCAGTTGGTACCTATTCTCACTTACCACGTAGTTTTGGGCAATGTACTTTCAACAAATCTAACGGCTGGCGAAGTGAATACACTCAACGGGAACAAAATCAGTGTCAATCTTGCCAACGGCGTAAAAATTAATAATAGTTTGGTAGTTGCCGCCGACATTCAGGGAGTAAACGGCGTAGTGCATGTTATTGACAAAGTTCTGTTACCTCAGTAAAACAAATTCATTATAAATCAAAATAAATTTTAGAAATTATGAAAACATCAATTAGAAATTTTGTATCGGCCGCATTTATTGTAGTGCTTGGTTTTGGAGTTAGTGTTAACACATTTGCAGGAAATGATTCAGGTTCATCCACCGTAGTTGAAATTGCAGTCTCGAATCCTGATTTTTCGATACTCGTGGAAGCCGTAACAAAAGCTGGTTTGGCAGAAGCTTTGAGTGCAGAAGGCCCGTTCACGGTTTTTGCACCAACCAATGCAGCTTTTAAAAGTTTATTCAGCCAGTTGGGCGTAAGCGGAATCAAAGATTTATCGGCAGAACAACTTACCCCGATTTTAACCTACCATGTAGTAGCCGGAAAAGTAATGTCAACCGATTTATCGAATACATCGGTAGCTACACTCAACGGGCAAAAAATAAAAGTGGATTTGTCGAATGGAGTAAAAATTAACGACAGCAAAGTAACAACCGCTGATATTTCAGGTTCTAACGGAGTGATACACGTTATTGACAGGGTTTTATTACCGAAGTAATGAATTTTTTAATAACCCATGAAATTGGCCGGTTTCTGAAAAGAGGCCGGCCTTTCTATTCGTTAAAGATTCTAAAAAAAAGTAAAGCAGGACATCTCAGGGAAATTATGCTCACAAACTATTTGATATTATTTTCCTAAATTGCATTTTTGTTTTGTAAGGAGAGAAAGATGGAAAAGTTGCAGTGGTCGAAAGATGTTTTTGGGTCGAAACTTGAAATTGTGAAAGGCAACGAGTTAATTGGAAAAATTCAGTGGGACAGTATGATAAGCTCCCGCGCCCAGGCTATGATAAACGGGAAACTGTTTATGCTGAACCGCGAATTCTTTCTTTCAAAATTGGAAATCTACGATGCCAACGACCAGTCGCTGCTTGCAACGGTCATGATCAACCTGTTTAACCCGCGCAGTGACGTTGTTATCAACGGGAAACGTTTCGAACTGGAAATCAAAAACTTCTGGCAATCGCGCTGGTCCTGGAAATTTAACGGCAGCGAAATTATATCTTATACTTCCAACGAGTTTATTACCAAAGACAAAGGAGATATCGAACTCTTTACCACCGGCAACGAGGAAGCGGAAGTACTTCTGCTTTTGGGATTATTTGTACGAAATCAGTTTGTTTTGTTTATGTTACTGATTTTGTTGATTATCCTGCTGATTATGGTATAATTACGGTTGTTTGTTTAAGTTAAACCAGACCGACATTTCGCCTAAACCCCGGTGGCTCCAGGCATAATACGGAATTAGCGTCAAATCTTCCGACTCAAGTTTAACAACTCCCTGCAAAAGGCCGGTTTCAAATTTTGGAGTGAATTCCTTGTCCGGATCAATATTTTTATTCAAAACCCCGGACGGGTTGTCAATCTGTTCGGCACAATAAACAACGGGGCCACGCTCGATGGCTACTTTGCCTGCAATTTCTTTTATATTTTCGTTGGGAATTACTTTACGGACAGTCATCGGAAGCACCAACTCAACAACATCGCCGTCAACCCATTCTCTGTCAAGAGAAATATACCCGCCAGCCTGAGCTGTTGAAACGGATTCATTATTGACAAAAAGCCGCACTTCTTTTTCCGGTTCCTGAACATAAGAATACAAATCGCCCGGCACAGGACGATTTTGTGCCCACCCGGGAATCCTGATTTTTAAATTAAAACCGACAGGTCTTTCTGAAACGATTTTAAATTTTATATTTCCTTCCCATGGATATTTGGTTTCCTGTTCAATTTGAAACTGGTTTTTCCCGATGCTGAAACTGGCTTTTCCGGCAGCAAAAAGGTTGACAAAAATTTCGCTGGCTTTTTGTGCGTACATATAATTTGGAATTGCCGGGATAAACCGCGAAAGGTTTGAAGGACAGCAAGAGCAGTCGAACCAGGGTTTACGTCCGGTAGAGCCCTGGTTAAAAGGATCTTTCCCGTCGAATTCCAGGACGTTGGGATAAAAAAACGTGTTCCCTTCAAAAGAGATACCCGGAAGAACAGCGTTGTAAAGGGTACGTTCCAGTACATCGATGTATTTGCTTTCGCCTTTCATCAAAAACATCCGGTGGTTCCAGAAAACATTGGCTATGGCGGCGCAGGTTTCGTTGTAGGCGCGATTCGGGAGCTGGTAGTTTTTCCCAAACGCTTCGCCGTCGTAAAGTGCGCCAATTCCACCGGTGATGTAGTATTTTTTCCCCACCACATTCTCCCAGATAGTATCGATGGCGTCGATGTATTGCTGGTTTCCGGTCAGCGCGGCAACATCGGCCATTCCTGAATACATGTAAACAGCACGCACTGCGTGTCCGACCGCTTCGGTTTGTTCGACCACTGGTTTGTGGTCTTGCCAATACAAACCGTTCTCCCACGGGTTTTCGCTTTTGTAGTCCCTAATCTCCGATTTCCCCCGTTCATCCAAAAAGAATTGGGCAAGTTCGAGATATTTTTTTTCGCCCGTGACACGATACAGTTTCGAAAGCCCGATTTCGATTTCCTGGTGCCCGGGAGCATCGTGGCGTTTATCGGGCCCGTAAACGGAAACGATTAACTCCGCATTTTTTAAGGCAATATCAAGGAAGTTGGTTTCTCCCGTAGCGTTGTAATGTGCTACTGCAGCCTCGTACATGTGTCCCACGTTGTAAAGTTCGTGGCTGTGCAACCGAACGGTCTCCCAGCGGTGTTTCCCTTCGCGGTCAGTCATGGCCGAGTCGCCCCGAATTGTTCGGATGGTATATAAATACCCGTCGTCTTCCTGTGCTGCGGCAATTTTGGCAATTAAATCATCGAGGTATTTGTCGAGTTCCGGGTCGTATTTTTGCTGAAGGGAGTACGCCGCGCCTTCCATAATTTTAAAAACATCGGAATCGTTGTACCTGATTCCTTCGAAAGTTCCATTGGTTAAACCTCCGGCCACCTCAAAATTGGCGATGCGGTGCGTTTCTTTACATTTTTCAAAACAATACGGAATAGTTACATCGCGGTTGGTGGCAATACGTTTTGTCCAGAAATTATCGGTGAGTTCAACCTGCTGCGATGAAACCGGCTGAATCGGATAATCCTTTTTTGACGCCTCTTTTTTGGAACAGTTGGAGAACAGGAGAAAGAGGGGAACAAGGTAAATCAGGTTCTTCATAGCCGGCAATTTTGGTTTGTATTTGATTTCTTCAAAGATATTGATTTCATTAAAAAACCGGGGACAGCCATAAAAATTTTGAGACGGGAATATGAAAAAATGAATACTTTCGTTTTTATGAAAAAAAGCAGTATGTCGCGATTATACTTTACCGGTTTATTTTTTTTGAGTGTTGTACTTCTTTTTTCGTGCCGGCAGGAAGAATTTACAACAAACCCGGATGCAAAACTTGAATTTGCTTCCGATACCATCACTTTCGATACTGTTTTTACGAGTATTGGGTCCACTACCCAGTGGTTTACCGTCAGAAATCCGAACAAACAGTCGATAAACATCGCAAAAATATTTCTGGCAGGGGGCGAAAATTCCCCGTTCAGACTGAATATTAATGGAGTGGCAGCCGATGAGGACTACAATGTCAGTATTTCGGGCGGCGACAGTTTATACATTTTTGTGGAAGTAACCATCGATCCGACCGGGCAAAATAATCCGATGGTAGTACACGATTCCATTGTTTTCAATCTGAATGGTCAGTCACAAGACGTTGATTTAATCGCTTTCGGGCAGGACTTTCATCTTTTTGACGGCGAGGTTTTAAAAACGCAACATTGGGAAAACGACAAGCCATATCTTATTTATAATTCGGTTTTAATCGATTCATTGGAAACGTTAACCATCGACGCCGGATGCCGGATTCATTTTCATAAAGGGTCAAGTATGTTTGTGAAGGGGACTCTTCAAACAAACGGAACACTGGAGCAACCGGTTAAGTTCCTGGGCGACCGTCTGGAAGGTGCGTATCAGGATGTTCCCGGCCAGTGGGGTGCTTTTACCGAACTCGACAATGGCAGCACTTATGTTTACGGAGGAATTCATCTGCTGCAGGGTAGCCGCGATAATTACATTGATTACGCCGTGATAAAAAATGCCAACAAAGGGATTGAAATCGACAGTATGGGATTTTCGGATAACCCGATGCTGACCCTGAAAAATACACGTATCGAAAATATGACGCTCAATTGTCTGGATGCCCGGACAACCCGGATTATTGCATCGAACTGTATTTTTGCCAACAGTGGCTCGTACAGTGTGGCGCTGCTTTTTGGCGGCGACTACAAATTTTATCATTGTACGGTTGCGAATTACTACAACCTGGACACCCGTTCGGAACCGGCCCTTATTCTGAATAATTATTACGAGTACAATAATGCCACTTCCAGTTTCGATTTGAATGCCGTTTTTGGGAACTGTATCGTTTATGGAAATAATTTGAACGAGGTGGCGTTGGACAAAAGCGGTTCAGGAGCATTTACATATTTTTTCAAAAATTGTTTGCTGAATACCAACTTGAACTCTGCGCAGGGTTTTGATAATTCTGTTTTTAATAAAGATCCTTTGTTTGCTGATATTTCAGAATATAATTATGCCGTCGATTCACTCTCTCCGGCAAAAAATATTGGCGACATCGACATCGCTACCCTTTATCCGCTGGATTTAAACCAGAACTCACGCCTGACTGATACTGGCCCAGACTTGGGTGCACTGGAGTGGATTTCCTCAAAAGAGGCTAAAAAATAAAACCGCCCTCCCGTGGGAACGCGGTTCATTTATGTTGTGCAGTCATCTACCCATTCAAAAATGGCAAGATGAGTTGCGGAAAAGTACAGCCCCCTTCTTATTCTCCCGGGGGAGAAAGGTTGAAAGCCATACTGTTATTTTAATTCTTTCTCAAAACAAATACTGTTTTCCATCTGAATGTACTGGCCATAATTGGGTATCGGCCGGTAACCGTTTTTCTGATAAAGTCTTACGGCGTCGGGTAGTCGTTTGCCAGTTTCCAGAATGCATTTTGAATACCCTGATTCCAGCGCCCATTTTTCCAATTCGTTTAAAACCTGTGTGGCAATCCCTTTTCCGCGATGACTGTCAGACGTAAACATCCGTTTCACCTCCATCGTTTTCTGGTCGAATTCTTTGATTGCGCCGCAGGCAACAGGCAATTCACCGGAATAAGCTACAATAACATGTTTAATTTTGTCGATTTTGTTGTACTGGTTGTAAAAATCATGGTCACGGCCATCCAATTCGGCAAGCAGTTTATCCAGCCGGGCAACCAGTTGAATAAAATCATCATGTTCCGAATTTGTCCTGAGCGTGCGAATCATCTGTCAGCCTTTATTTTACTTCCGACCCGTTTTTTACTTTCTGATCCGGAGTGACAATCGACAGCGAACCGTCAGCATTTTCAGCACAAAGAATCATTCCCTGCGAAACAATTCCTTTCAGATTTTTTGGTTCAAGATTGACCAGGATTGAAACTTGTTTCCCGATTAAATCTTCAGGTTCATAATATTCGGCAATACCCGAAACTACGGTTCGTTTGTCAATCCCGGTGTCGATCTTCAGTTTCAGCAGCTTTTTGGTTTTGGCCACTTTTTCGGCTTCCAAAATGGTACCCACGCGGATGTCCATTTTCCCGAAATCGTCGAACTGAATGTTCTCTTTTGCCGGTTTTGCTGTGGCAGCCGCCATTTCGTTGGCCTTTTTTGTATCTAATAATTTCTGAATCTGAACTTCAATCACATTGTCTTCAATTTTTTCAAAAAGAAGTTCGGCCTGATTTATTTTATGTCCCGGAGGCAATAAACCGGTGTCGCCAAATTTTTCCCAGTCCAGTTTTCCGAGGTTCAGAAAACCGCGTAGTTTTTCCATACTAAACGGAAGGAACGGTTCGAGGCAAATGGTCAGGTTAGCCGTAATTTGCAGCGACACGTTCAAAATCGTTTTTACCCGATCTGCATCGGTTTTGATTTTTTTCCAGGGTTCTTCGTCGGCGAGATATTTGTTTCCGAGCCGGGCCAGATCCATTGCATTTTTCAGCGCTTCGCGGATGCGGAAACTGTCGAGGCTTTTTTCCACTTCGGTTTTAATGGTTGAAACCGACGAAAGCGTCTCCCTGTCATAATCGTTCCATTCGCCCGGTTCAGGTACTTCTCCATTAAAATATTTGTCGGTGAGGACCAGCGCCCGGTTGACAAAATTTCCAAGAATGGCAACCAATTCGTTATTATTCCGGGTCTGAAAATCTTTCCAGGTAAAATCATTGTCCTTGGTTTCGGGAGCGTTGGCCGTTAAAACATATTTCAACACGTCTTCTTTTCCCGGAAAATCTTCAAGGTATTCGTGCAGCCACACCGCCCAGTTCCGCGAGGTCGAGATTTTGTCGCCTTCGAGGTTTAGAAATTCATTGGCCGGCACATTTTCCGGAAGATTGTAAGTTCCTTCCGCTTTCAACATACTCGGGAAAATGATACAATGGAAAACGATATTGTCTTTCCCGATAAAATGAAGCATCCTTGTTTCCGGGTCTTTCCAGTATTTCTCCCAATCCGAAGTCAGTTCTTTTGTTGCCGAAATATAACCAATCGGGGCGTCGAACCAAACGTACAGCACTTTTCCTTCGGTGCCTTCCACCGGCACCGGCACACCCCAGTCGAGGTCGCGGGTAACGGCACGCGGTTGCAACCCGCTGTCGATCCACGATTTACACTGCCCGTAAACATTGGGTTTCCACTCTTTGTGTCCTTCCAGAATCCACTCGCGCAACCACGGTTCGTATTGGTCGAGCGGCAGGTACCAGTGTTTGGTTTCCTTTAAAACCGGCTGGTTTCCGCTAATCATCGACGTCGGGTTGATCAGTTCTGTCGGGCTGAGCGAAGTTCCGCAGCTTTCACACTGGTCGCCGTAAGCTCTTTCGAAACCGCATTTCGGGCAGGTCCCGATGATGTAACGGTCGGCCAGGAATTGCTGGTTTTCCTCGTCAAAATATTGTTCTGAAGTTTTTTCGATAAACTTGCCTTCGTCGTACAGTTTTCTGAAAAATCCGGAAGCCGTTTCATGGTGAATTTTTGAACTGGTGCGCGAATACACATCAAACGAAATCCCGAATTTCTGAAACGATTTTTTTATGATGTTATGGAATTTATCAACCACATCCTGTGGTGTAACTCTTTCGTTTTTAGCTTTTAAAGTGATAGGGACACCGTGTTCGTCCGAGCCGCCAATCAGTAATACATCTTCGTTTTTCAGGCGAAGGTAGCGGGCATAAATATCGGCGGGAACATAAACCCCGGCGAGATGACCGATGTGGATCGGGCCGTTGGCATATGGCAGGGCAGTGGTTATCAGCGTACGTTTAAAGTCAGTCATTTTCTGAAATATTTGAAAAAGCTTTTCGTATAAAATTTATTTTGGGCAGCAAAGATAGTGGATTTTTTGAGCCGTACATTTTTCAAAACCATCAGATTGTAGTAAATAAAATCAGCGAAACAAAATTCAGTACTGCTGAATTTTTTCTGAAACCGGCACTGCATCGGGTTGGGGAATATAAAATTCCTCAGTGGTATCTTTATAAATTTTTCCACTTCGGCCGTCCGGCGCCCAGCCAATGGCCGAAGAACCTTGCAGTCCGCAATGTCCGTTGGAACCGTTGGGTTGGCCCGAACCGCCCTGTCCGCCTTGTCCGCCACTGCCGCCATTTCCGTGCGATCCCCCTGAACCTCCCGCATTCCAGGCAGAAAACAGGTTTTCGTAATCCATACAATCGTTGGTAAAACTGAAATAAATGTCTCCACCATCTCCGCCAGGTCCGCCAAAACCGCCGCCGCCACCGTAGCCACCGTCGCCGCCCTGTTCTCCCGGGCGCTGGTGTTGTATGGGTATAATTTCTTTTTCTATTACATCAACATAGTAAGTTTCATCTTCCCAGATGGTTTCTACCACCTCTTTTTCATTTCCTTCGGCATCGGTCACTTTTTTGGTCACCTTTTTTTCAACTTTCCGGGTTTGTGGTTTTTTAACCACTTTTTCGACTTCCTTGTATTCGAACCAGATTTCACCGTCGCGTCCTCTTCCTCCATCTCCGCCCCGTCCGCCGTCTCCGCCCCGTCCGCCGTCTCCGCCAGTTGAGGAAACCGAAAAACTGCCTCCGTCGGGATTTACAAGATACCGGTGTTCTTCGCCAGTCCAGAAGTTTTCAGCATAAACGTACAGCAAATTACAGTTTAGCAGCGAATCGAAATAAAGGTCGGCCCAAACGCCAATATCCGGGCCGTTTTCGCCGGGATGTCCGTCTTGTCCGAATGCACCGTCACCACCGTCGGAGCCTGTGGAACCTGAAAAACCGTCGGAACCTGAAAAACCCGCAAACCCGTTGCCCCCCGTAAAATACAGATGGTAATCATGTTTGTAGTCGAGTGTGACTGTAAAAGTGTCTGAAACAGAAGGATTCCGGAGCGAGTGGGTAATGAGCGAAACCTGGTGGTCCCCGATGTTCAGAAAATCGGGATCGATAAACAGCCTTCCTCTTTTCCAGTATCCTCCGTTGGTATAAAACCTAAAGTTTTCCGATTCCGCGGAGTTATTCAGCTTTTTTAAAGTACGTGTTGTCCCGTTGTTGAATGTCGAAACGATCACGCCTTCGACAATGCTGCCCGGCGCTTTATCAAATGGTTCGGTTGGCCGGAAAGTAATCCCGGTTTCGTAATTGAGCGGGATGAGCAGTTGTTTTGCCTTTTCCGGATGCCTTTTCGGATAAACTTTTAAACCGATGTATTTTCCTTTGGAAGGTATCAACTGCCAGTTAACACTGATTTTCCCCGAGTGGCTGGTTCCGCCGGTAACTTCAACCGTGTATTTCCACCAAAAAACAGAACCGCCTTCCATGCCGATGGTTTTACGGATTTTCCCGTTAGTGTGGTAGGAAAGAATGCCGATTTCGAAAGATTCGCCGGGAAGCACCAGTTGATGAGGGTTGAAGGCGATTTGAATGGAGTCGGTCTTTGAAGAAAAAAGAGCGGACGAAACGCTACCCGGAACTAAGATAGAGATCAGAAAGAAAACCGGTGTGTAAACGTATTTCTTTTTCATGGCGTTGAGTTTTGAAACAATAATATCGGGGGGAATGCAAAAACTGTTCCCTTCATTTCCGTTTTTTCCACGGATTGAAGTACATTTGTGTTTTTAATAACATATATGTCACAATTTTCACACATTATTTTCGATCTTGACGGAACACTGGCCGACCCGCGCGAGGGAATCAGCAACTCTATCAAATATGCCCTCGGAAAGATGAAAATCGGGGAATATTCCGAAGAGGTCCTCGAACGTTTTATAGGGCCCTCGCTGCAGTGGGGGTTTAGTAATATTTTCGGGATGAACGAAAAAAATACCGACCTGGCTGTGGAATATTTCCGTGAATATTTTGGCGAAAAAGGATTGTATGAAAATGAACCCTACCCGGGAATCCATAATATGCTGGAAGAGCTGCACGCCTCGGGTAAAAAAATGTACATCGCCTCGTCGAAACTGGAAAAATATGTTCACCGGATTATCGAACATTTTGGGTTCGAAAAATACATAAGCCGGACAAAAGGGGCCGATTACAAAGGTGAATACTCCGCAAAAAAAATTCTCATTGCCGATTTGATGGCCATTGAACAACTGCCCCATTCGAAACAGATTGTGATGGTTGGCGATACTACTTTTGATATTAATGGCGGGAAAATGAATAAAATTTCCACCATTGCCCTGGGATACGGGTTCGGGATTAGGGAAGAACTTTTGGAAGCTGAACCCGACTACTACACTGAAAGTGTGGAGGGACTTTCCCGGATTTTGAACTCCTGAGATTTCGATTTTAAAGAATCTATTTTGTAACTTTCATTTTTAAATTTATTGAAAATGAAAACGCCTCCCTTTTTAAAACCCGGCTCCAAAATCCGAATCGTTTCACCGGCCGGGAAAATCAGTGAGAAAAATGTTATTCCGGCGGTAGAATGGCTGGAAAAACAAGGTTACACCGTTGAACTGGGCAGATATGTTTTTTCAGAACATTTTCAGTATGCCGGTACCGACAATGAGCGGCACGACGATTTGCAGATCGCCCTCGACGATCCGGAAACCAACGCCATCATTTGTTCGCGAGGAGGCTACGGAACAGTGCGAATCATCAATCGTCTGAATTTTGACCGTTTTCTGGAGTCGCCCAAGTGGCTGGTCGGTTTCAGCGACATTACCATTTTACATTCATGTCTGAACAACCGTGGTGTGGCCACAATTCACGGCGCCATGCCGCGTTTTTTTTTCGATAAAGACGGCAACCTCACCGAGAACCTTCATTCGCTGATGAAGCTGCTGAACGGCGAAAAAGTGTTTTATTCGTTTCAAAACGGCGAAAGTAACCGGCCTGGGAAAACCACCGGAGAACTGGTCGGCGGAAACCTGTCCATTATTTCAAGTATGCACGGTACGCCGTGTGAGCTCAAAACCAACGGAAAAATATTGTTTCTGGAAGAGATCGACGAATTTTTATACCACACCGACCGGATGATGTTTCAGTTAAAATTGTCGGGAAAATTAGATAAACTAGCGGGTTTGGTTATCGGCGATTTTACCGAAATGAAAGACAACGAATCGCCCTTTGGAAAGTCGGTACACGAAATTATCTCCGACGCTGTTGCGGGGTTCAGTTATCCGGTTGCATTTGGATTTCCGGCCGGGCACGACAAAAAAAACCTGGCGCTGGCTTTTGGAAAAAAGTGGGAGCTCGATGTTTCAAAAGAACAATCGACATTAAAACTCCTTTGAACCTTAAACTTTAAACTAAGTTATGGTTTCTCAACGTGAAATAGGCGCAATTGCGGAGGGGCTGGCGGAAAAACACCTGGTTCAACTGGGATATCAGGTACTGGAAAAAAACTGGTTTCACGGCCACCTCGAACTTGACATTGTAGCCCGCGATGGCGACGAACTGGTGATTGTGGAGGTGAAGTCTCGCAACGGGCTCCGGTACGAACATCCGTCGGAAGCGATAACCAATGCCAAAATAAAACGGGTAGTAGAAGCCGCCGATGCCTACATTCAGGAAAAGGAGTGGACCCGCGAAACCCGGTTTGATGTGATTACCGTTATTTTTTTCGGACAAAATTTTGAACTGGAACATTTTAAAGATGCTTTTTATCCTACGTTATAAATTTTGAATTCTCCAATAATAAATTATTTTTAACCCGTAATTTTATCTTTACCGTTATGAACATCGAAGAATTACGGGAATACTGTTTGTCGTTGAAAGGAGTTGCCGAAGATTTTCCTTTCGACGAAACCACCCTCGTTTTTAAAGTGGCTGGTAAAATGTTCTGTCTTACCGATTTGGAGGGGAGTCTGTCGATTAGTATAAAAAATGATCCGGAGAGAAATATCGAACTCAGGGAAGAGTTTCCGGCGGTAAAACCCGGATACCACTTGAACAAAAAACACTGGAACACGGTTGAGCTGGATGGCACCATTGCGGATGACATGATTAAAAATTGGATCGATGAATCGTATGATTTGGTGACCATGTCGCTTCCAAGGAAAATTCAACTGGAAATAAAAAATCTTTAAATTGTACAGGATGAAATATTTTTCGCAGGTACTCCTGTTTTTTTTCGTTGTTTTTTCTGTAACGGCGCAAAACGAAAAGGAAACATTTACCATTGAAACAGCGATTGAACACACACCTGTTATCAGCCAGGGAAGTACCGGCACCTGCTGGAGTTTCGCCACAACCAGTTTCCTCGAATCAGAAATTATCCGAAAAGGTTTTCCTGAAACGGACCTTTCTGAAATGTTTTTTGTGAATTATGCTTACCTGAACAAAGGGGAAAAATATTTGCTTTATGCAGGAAACAACAATTTCAGCCAGGGCGGGCAGGCACACGACGTTTTTGATGTTTTGCGGGAAAAAGGATTTGTTCCCAATGATGTTTACCCAGGCGAAAAAGTGGACGGAAGGTTTAATCACCACGAGCTGGTTAATGAACTAAATACGGCAATTTCTGAGCTGAATAAAAAAGATGATCATTTTAGCGCCGACAACCTGGATTCCCTTTCTCCGATTTTGAAAAAACACATTGGCAAGGTTCCGAAAAATGTAAAAACAGAGGATGGGACTTTTTCTTCAACCGAATTTTTTTCCCGGTTCGAAATCAATCCGGACGATTATATTGAGCTAACTTCATACAGCCACCATCCGTTTTATAAACCATTTGTTCTTGAGGTTCCCGATAACTGGTCGCACGCGCAGTATTATAATTTGCCCATCGATGAATTGGTCGCGGTTATGTATTCTTCGCTGGAAGAAGGTTACACGGTTTGCTGGGACGGCGATACCAGCGAGAAAACATTTTCGCATAAAAGAGGGAAAGCCGATTTGCCCAAAAACCAGATCGGAAAAGTGGATCAGGAGTTAAGGCAAAAAACATTTATGGACCGATCGACCACCGACGATCATCTGATGCACATTGTCGGGTTATCGAAAGATGCAGAAGGACGGACCTGTTTTTACACCAAAAATTCCTGGGGCGCGGCAAGCAACGGTTTTGGTGGGTTCCTGCACATGACCAAAGATTATGTGCGGCTGAAAACCATTGCGATTTTGGTTCACAAAGATGCCATTCCAAAACAGATCAAAGAAAAACTGGGTTTATGACACAAGAGTTTAACCTTACTTCGGAGTACATCGAACTGATAAAACTGTTAAAGTTGATGGGAGTTGCCGAAACCGGGGGCCATGCCAAAATGATGGTTGACGAGGGCGAAGTTTTTTTGAACGGACAGTTGGAATCGCGGAAACGTGCTAAATTAAGGGCAGGAGATGTGGTTGAGTTGAACGGGTTAAAAATTATTATCCGGTAAAACCCGCCGTTTTCCGAAGAGTAATCCCTATTTTCCGAAACCCTCTGTTTCCGTCGAGTCTATTTTTTTCCTACAATCACCACCCGGGTCGCCGGTTGAAAACCGTGGGCAGCCGCGTTTTCGCGAAATTCCATGATTTGTGGTTTTAAAATTTCATAATCCGGAAGTCCATTGATTCTATCTAAATTTTGTTTCATTTTTTCGACCCACATTTCCAGGTCGGTTTTATTTTCAATCATATTCACATTTGGAGTATGTTCAAAATAAAACTGAATGGGTATGCCGGCATCTTTAACCATCTGAATAATTTCAGCCTTTTTGAATGTTTCGCGGTGGCAAATACCGAGCAAACGGTCAACCCGGCTGCGAAAATGATGAAACATCTTCTGCACTTCCTGCGCCGGGTTCAGGTTGTCGCTGAACAGTTCGTTAACGATGATCCAGCCTCCGGGTTTTACCACCCGTTTTATTTCTTTCAGCGATTTCTGAATTTTGGGAAGATGATGCAATGCCATCGAAATGCTGACAACATCAAACGAATTGGCTTTAAAAAGAAGTTTTTCCGCCCCCATCTTTTGGAAAGTAATTTCGGGAAATTTTTTTGCGGCTTCTTCCAGCGATTTTGAATCGGGATCGACTCCAACGATGGCTGCACCCGGAAAATCTTCGGTGAGTACTTTCAGAAAATCGCCTGTTCCTGTTCCTACATCGAGGATACTTTTTACATTTTTGTCGTGAAAAAAATCTTTTAACTGTTCCATATCAAATCAATAATAAAAATGCCGAGATTGCTGTTACAACGATTACAAACATACGATACGACTGGTCTGAAATTTTTTTCACCAACCAGATTCCGGTGAAAGCGCCCAGCCCAATCATGGGAGTCATTAGAAAATTTAGTTTCAGAAAATCCATACTGATATTATTCCATACAAAAAACTGGAGCGGAAATTTTGTAAAGTTAATGATGAGGAAAAACCAGGCTGTGGTACCGATAAAATTATTTTTTGGTAAATGCATGGCCAGCAGATAAATGGCAAAAATTGGACCGGCAACATTTCCCATCATGGTAGCAAAACCGCCGAGTATTCCCATTGAAGCTGCGAACCACCAGGTGTCAGGAAAAAATTGTTTTCCGCTTTTCCGGTCTTTTAAAAACAGGAATCCGATACAAATAAAAACCAGTATTGCAATAATATTTTTAAATCCTTCGTCATTTACTTTTTCTCCCACCCAAAGACCTAAAATCAATCCCCCAAAAGCCCAGGGAAGCATTTTAACGAGGTATTTCCATTCGGCGTGCCGGTGGTACCAGACAACTCCGAAAATATCGGCAATCATCAGCATGGGTAGAAGCACCCCGGTTGAAGGTTTTCCCCCGAAAAAAAGGGCGAGGGTTGGTACCACCAGCAACGATACCCCGGGAACGCCGGTTTTCGACATTCCAACCAGCACGGCACAAATTGCCAGCAACAACCACTGTAATACCGAAAAATCGAATTCAAACATTTTTTTTCTTTTGGACGGCCAAAAGTATGGAAAATAAATAAAAATAGCCGGCAAAAAACCGGCTATTCATGTTAACAGAAAACAAAAAACAAGTCCGTCGTTTCCGACGGAGAAAGCTAAGTTATAAAAACTTGCCGCGTAATATTTTATAAGAACTATTCGATAGGGAAAAATTCAAAAACAGTGCCAGGGTATGTATATTAACAACTTAATAACATTTGGAAACTGGAGTTTCGAAATCGGAAAATGGAGGAAGGCAGCAGAAGTTGACAAAGGAAGGCAGCGGTTATTCGTTTTTTTTAACTAATCCTTCCAACTCCTTTTCATCGACTTCGCCAAACCATTCGTTTAATTTTTGTCTGGCTTTTTGTTCGGTTTCGGGTGTTATGTTCGACGAAACCTGGGAAAGGGCAAAAAGTAAAACGCCCAGGTCGTCGGAGTATCCGATCAATGGCGTCAAGTCGAAAATGGCGTCGGCAGGAAAAATAAAATAACCCAGCGCCGCGGCAATGGAAAGTTTGGTTTTTATTTTCACGCTTTTATCGCTCATCACATAAAATAAGAGCAAAACAGCATATACTACTTTCGCGCCTGCGGCTTTCGCGAACTTTTTTAGTTTCTCCCAAAGCGTTTTTTCGGAATAGTATTTTGAAAATTCGTTTTCCATTATTTTATGCCGGCGCTATTATGGTCGAGTTGATAGTTTCCAAAAATTTTAACAATCTGATTCAGGGTTTCGTTCACTTCTTCGTTGGTTTCGGCGCGCAGGAGTTTTATTTTTAGGTCACGGAAATTGGGCAGTCCCGGGAAATATTTGGCAAAATGGCGCCTCATCATTAAAATACCGGCCCGCTCGTCTTTCCATTCCAGGTTCATCGTCAGTTGTTCTTTCAATACTTCAACCACTTCTTCGACGGTTGGAAAGGGAAGGAGGCTCGCGGTGGCCAGATAATGTTTTACTTCCCTGAACAGCCACGGACGGCCAATTGCGGCACGGCCAATCATCAGCGCATCCACCCCGGTCTGGTCGAGGAAATATTTTGCTTTTTCAGCACTGTTGATATCGCCATTGCCGATGATTGGGAAATGGATTTGGGGATGGCTTTTTACCTCGCCGATCAACGTCCAATCGGCAGCGCCGGTATAAAGCTGGTCGCGGGTACGCCCGTGAATGGCGAGTGCACTGATGCCGGCGTCCTGCAACCGCAGCGCCGCTTCCACCACCGGTTTGTCCGATTCGGTCCAGCCCAGCCGGGTTTTTGCAGTGACCGGGATTTTAACGGCCTTTACAATTTCAGCAGCCATTTTTTGCATTTTCGGAAGGTCTTTCAGCATCGCCGCCCCAGCGCCGTGACGAATGATTTTTTTCATGGGACATCCAAAATTCAGGTCGATAAAATCGGGGTTGGCCTCTTCGGCAACCTGCGCTGCACGTACCATCGATTCGGTATTGTGCCCGTAAATCTGGATGGCAACCGGCCGATCAAAGTCAAACAAAACCATTTTTTGTTTTGTTTTTTCCACATCGCGTACCAGCGCTTCCGACGAAACAAATTCGGTGTACATCACATCGGCGCCAAACTTTTTGCACACCCACCGGAACGATTTATAGGTAACATCTTCCATCGGCGCCAAAAAAAGCGGCGTCCCTTTTAATTCCAGATTTCCTATTTTCAGAACTTTTTCCATATCATTTCTGCAAAATTAATGTTTCGCGCAACTTGTTTCTGTTTTTTTTCGTCTATGAAAGAAAATTACAACACATGAAAACTTTGATCTGGTTATTATTGGCTTCCGGAATTGCTCTTTTTTCTTGTAATTCAGAAAATATGACCGATACTTTCAGTTTTAACCTTGAAAAAAGTTTTCAAATCGGCGATGCTTATTTTTCTACCGATCATTCATTACAATTTCAAATCACAGAGATTAATGACTCTCGTTGTCCGAGTGATGTAATTTGTGTGTGGCAGGGAGAAGCGGTGGTAAAAATAGAGGTTAAATCTCCTTTGGTCGGAACCCTGGAATTAAACACTCACGACAATCTGACCGACACGATTGGTTCTTATTCTTTTGAACTGGTGGATGTTTCGCCGTATCCGGTTTCCACAAAAACAATCGAGCTGGATGAATACAAGGTTACCTTGTTGATTGAGAAATTGCCAGGTTGAGTTATTGGTTTGAAATCTTTTTCACCCCAAGGGAAAAATGTCAGGGCAAACCATGTAATCAGAACCAAAGGTGTTCGGCCAGAATTTTGGTTCCGATAGCTGTCAGAATAATCCCGCCGACGATTATCGACTGGTGACTTCTCCGCGCCGGAATACTTTTCCCGAATAACATGCCCAGCATCGAGGCGATAAAAGTTACCGCACCAATAACCACAACCGGAAGCCAGATGGGCATATCGAGGAACCCGAAACTTAATCCCACCACCAGTGCATCGATACTGGTTGCTATCGAAAGGCCGATGAGAACGCTCCATTTAAAGGGGTCGAAATTTTTTAACGAACCGTTGGGTTTAATTCCTTCGACAATCATTTTTATCCCGATAAAAACCAGCAGCCCAAACGCAATCCAGTGGTCGAGCGACGAGATTAAATTTTTAAGCGTGCTGCCGATAAACCATCCGATAACCGGGAAAAGCGCCTGGAAAAATGCCAGCGAAAAAGCCACCGGGCAGGCCTGTTTAAATTTGATTTCGCGTTTCATTAAACCGCACGAAACTGAAACGGCGAATGAGTCGAAACTTAACCCGATTCCTATCAAAAAAAAGGTGATCAATTGTTCTAAAGTCATGATTCGTAAAAAACAGCAAAAATAAGGAATTCGTGTAAGCAGAAACAAAAATGAGGATATGATTCGGCGTTTTTAACCAACTAGTTTCAGAAAATATTCCGGTGGCTTGTTATAAATTTGGACATCAATCGTCCATTACAGCAGATGACAACTGAAGAGTTTAAAAATAGTGTGATTCCGTTTTCCCGGAAGTTGTATCCGATACTGAAGAGGATACTAAAAGACGAGGAAGAAACAAAGGATGCGCTCCAGGATTTGATGCTGAAGTTATGGAACAAAAGATCTGAACTGGCAAAATGTGATAACCGGAATGCGTACATCATAACCGTGGCAAAAAACTATAGTTTCGATTTGCTGAAAAAGAGACGCCCGAACTTAATCGGAGAAAAAGAGGAACACAAAATTTTTAATCTTGAAGCTGTCGGCGTTCAGCCCGAAATCAGGGAAAAATACGAGCATGTGCACAGAATCATTGAAAAACTACCTGAAAAATACAGGCAGGTAATCCGGTTGCGCGACATCGACGGGTTTACATTCGATGAAATTAGTGAAATGACCGGTTTCGAGGTGTCACATATCCGTGTAATCCTTTCGAGGGCGCGGATGAAAGTAAAACAGGAGGTAGAAAAAATTTACAATTATGAAGTTGGAAATGGAAAAGAATTTGTTCGACAGATATTATAAAGGGGAAACTTCGTTAGAGGAAGAAAACGATTTAAAAACGTTGGTCCTTTCTGAAGAAACTGACTCGGCTGAGAAAGACATTTTTGAATATTACCGTTTGGAAAACACTGTACCCGGCAACCTGGAAGAAACTATTTTTTCAGGCATCGAAAACGAACTCCACCGGAAGAAAATCAATAAAATAAGGTTGTACAGTCTTCCTTCGGCTGCGGCTGTTATTCTTGTTTTGCTCAGTGTTTATATCGATTTCAGAAAAGAACAAAATGCCAAAATTGAAAACGACTTTTTTGTGATGGAACAGGCGCTGTTCCAGGTTTCGAAAAGTATTCAGCCCGAGGAACAGGAAGAAATGTTGGTTCTCTGGGTTGACGACAATGTGGAAATTATTATTAACTAAAAAACGAATACAATGAAACGAATTATTTTATGGGCAGTGG
>CAYWBV010000037.1:5990-19200 GCA_964455785.1 uncultured Maribellus sp. | reverse complement strand
GCTGACGCCATTTTTTATATGGATATTGTTATATTCCGCTAAAATCAACTCCTTCAAATAAAACAGAGGGCGTGAGCCAGCTTGAACCTTTATAAACATCGTTCCCGATTTCACCGATATTCGACCAAAGGGTTATCATATTTCCGGTGATATTCATTTCCGAAACCGGTCGTACAATTTCTCCGTTTTCAATCAGAAAACCTTCAATTCCATAGGAGAAATCGCCGGTCGTGCCGTTGCTGTTCCCGCCGTTGAAACCCATCACAAGGATTCCCTTTTCTACCGAAGCAACTAATTCCTGAAGATTTTTATTTCCGGTTTCAAAAACCAGGTTGGTGGTTCCTCCGCTGGTGGGCTGCATTTCCAGTTTTTTGCCGTAATACGTGTCGATGTAGTAATTTTTAAGGGCGCCTTTTTCGAAAACCATTCGTTTTTGGGTAGCCAGCCCTTCGCCGTCGAACAAACGCGAACCCCGGCCCGAAACGATAAATGGATCGTCGGTTATCGTAAGTTTTTCAGAAAAAACTTTTTCTCCCAGCTTGTCGATTAAAAACGAATTTTTTTGCTGAATGGCCGACCCGTTTAATGCCGAAATCAGTGGGCTGAAAATCCTTCCCAGCAACCGGTTTTCAACAATCATCGGCATTTTCCCGGATGCGATTTTCCCCTGGCCTATCTTTTTTAATGCCCGTTCGAGCGCCACATTTCCGATGCCCTCTTTTTGCAGTTCGCTGAAAAAGATGGAGCTATCGTACCAGTACGATTCGGGCCGGGCATCGCCGCCTTTTACCGAAACGGATGCAAACAGGCTGTAATTCGAATTGGCAGAGTCGCCTTCAAAACCATTGCTCGTAACCATAACCCGTTCTTCCATTCCATCCGAATAACTCGACGAGACCGAAATAATCCGCTCGTCTTTGCCCAGCGCTTCTTTTTCAACCGCAAAAGCAAGATCGATTTTTTTCTGAGGGTCGATGGAATTAAACTGGTTATCCAGTACATTCAAATCCATGTTCCCTCCTTTATAATACAACTCCGGATTGGGGAGTGTACGAAACTCATCTTCCGACAAATATTTTGTTCCGGCAATGGCTTCGGTGATAAAATGCGCCAGATCCTCCTTTTTTAACCGGTTGGTAGAATGCGCCGAATATTTTTTATCCACAAAAAGCCGGATGGAAAGGCTACTTTCAATCGCCTGTTCCAGTTTGTCAATTTTTTCTTCCCTGACTTCAACACTGCTGCTTTTGCTGTTTGAAATGCTCACGCTCACTTCCTGAGCGCCGTTATCCAGTGCATGTTGCATCGCCCATTTGGCCAATGTATATTTTTCTTCTTTTGTCATTTTTCCAAACTTTAAACTTTGAACTTTAAACCCTGAACTGATTATGCATTTGTCCCTCCGACGGTGAGTTTTTTGACAAGTACGGTTGGTAACCCGCAGGTAACCGGTACCGACTGTCCGTCTTTACCGCAGGTCCAGGTGCTGTTGTCAATCAGGTAATCGTTGGCAGCCATCGAAATGTCGGCCAGAGCCTGTGGTCCGTTGCCAATAATATTGATGTCCTTGATTGGTCTGGTTAATTTTCCTTTTTCAATCAGGTATCCCGATTTGACGAAGAATGTAAAGTCGCCGGCGCCAATCTGTACCTGCCCGTTGCTGAAATTATCGACAAAAACGCCATAGTCCACACTCGCAATAATGTCATCTTTGGTATGGGGCCCGGCTTCCATATAGGTAGCCCGCATCCTGGGGATTGGGATATTTCGGAAAGATTCGCGGCGTCCGTTTCCGGTGGGTTCTACCCCGTAAAACCGGGAGCTGATACGATCGTGGATATAACTGTTTAAAACGCCGTCTTTTACCAGGTAAGTTTTCTGAACATCGTTTCCTTCATCGTCGATATTAATGGAGCCGCGGTTGTTTTCAAGGGTTCCGTCGTCGATAATATTAACAAAACTTTCGGCCACTTTTTTACCCATTTTATCGCTGAAAATGGAAGTCCCTTTCCGGTTGAAATCGGCTTCGAATGTGTGCCCGATGGCTTCGTGGAGCAAGATTCCGGAGCCTCCGGCGCCCATTACAACCGGCATTTCTCCGGCTTTGGGTTTGGTGGCTTCAAATAGAAGATTGGTACGATCGACCGCTTCTTTGGCCAGTTCATCCACCAACCCGTCGGTCAGCCATTCAAAACCATATCTGAACGAGCGGGCTGCATACGAATTTTCAATCTGTTTGTCTTTTTGCATAATACAAACCACCCCAAAACTGATCATCGGCCGGTAATCGTAAGTCAACCGTCCTTCCGAATTGTAAAACAGAACGTAGCTGGTTTCGTCATTCATAAAGGCGTTGGTTTTTATCACCTTTTCGTCGAGGCTAAAAACTTTATCGTTGATTTTCTGCACAAACGGAACCTTGTCTTTTACCGAAACTTCCTCCCAGTTTTTACTGATGGTGTAATAATTAGAAGGTATTTTTTCAATGGTTTCGCCCGGTTTGAAACTTTCATTACTATTGGCGATACTCGCTGCCAGTTTCGCTGCATTAAGCAGGTCGTCGAGCGTAATGTTCTCGGAGTAGGCAAACCCGGTCTGGTCGCCTTTCAGTACCCTGATACCTACTCCGAAATCGATATTCGAATAGGCACGGTTTACTTTTCCGTCTTCCAAACCCAGACTGTTGGAGATTTTATGTTCGAAAAAAAGGTCGGCATAATCACCTCCTTTGCTCATTGCTGCTGCTACTACTTTTTGCAGCATTTCAACGGAAACCTCAAAATGATCCAAATAATTTTTCACGTTTGCTGAAATTTTTACGTTTTGGCACGACTGCAGCAGCGGGGGTAAAATCACACTTCCGGCAACTGCAACGCCTCCTGTTTTAATAAAGTTTCGCCTGTCAACTATCATTTTATTTGTTTAAAGATGTACTACAATATTAAAAATTCAAATGTAAATGACTTTACTGCGATAATTTGTATTTCCAAAGGAGGCAAAATTACATTTAATAATGGTATTCTCCCGGGAAAATTATTTTTTCCGGCGGCGATAAAACTCTTTCTGGTATTAAATCTTGTTTCGAAATTGAAAGGATACATAAAAACAGGGGTTATTTTGAAAAAACTTATATATTTTTATTTTTGCGGTATGAAAAATTCCATATAATGGGTAAATTTTTTAGTTGTATATTTTTTAAGGGTGTTTAAATGAGGGGTCGTTGACAAAATTCCATTTTTAATGTAAAATTTTTATTAAATTTTTACATTTTGCTAAAAAATGAATAAATAAGATTTCATTTTACAATATTTTTGGGATGAAATTTTGAAAAATAATCCATATTAATTAATAAATTATTACAACATGAAATCAAAACTGGAATACATCTGGCTGGATGGTACAGTGCCAACACAGCAACTTAGGGCAAAAACCCGGCTTGAAAGCAACTTTAGCGGCAAACTGGAAGATTGCCCGATTTGGTCATTCGACGGTTCATCCACCAATCAGGCAACAGGGGGGTCTTCCGACCTTTTGCTGAAACCGGTTTTTATCTGTCCTGACCCGGACCGTAAAAATGGTTACCTGGTGATGACAGAGGTGCTGAATGCCGACGGAACCCCGCATTCTACCAACGGACGTGCACACATTGAAGAAGAGGATGAAGATTTCTGGTTTGGTTTTGAACAGGAATATTTTCTTTACGATCCGCAAACCAGGCTTCCTTTAGGATTTCCGGCAGGAGGTTTTCCGCTGCCTCAGGGGCCCTATTATTGCGGGGTAGGCGGTTCTAAAGCATTTGGCAGGAACATCGTTGAAGAACATCTCGATTTATGTATTGAAGCGGGTTTGAATATAGAAGGAATTAATGCCGAAGTGGCTGCCGGGCAATGGGAATACCAGATTTTTGCCAAAGGGGCGAAGAGCGCCGGCGACCAGATTTGGGTTGCACGTTACCTGATGGAAAGGACTGCCGAGAAATATGGTGTCGATGTTGAATTACATCCAAAACCATTAGGGAAAGACCTCGACTGGAACGGTTCGGGTATGCACGCCAACTTTTCGAATGGCCTGATGCGCACCTGTGGCGATGAAAATGTATTTAAAGCCATTTGTGAGGAATTCAGGAAATTCGTTCCGGAACACATCGCTGTTTATGGCGCGTACAACGACCAACGGTTAACCGGTAAACACGAAACTGCTTCCATCAACGATTTCAGCTACGGGGTTTCCGACCGCGGCTCATCCATCCGTATTCCGGTAGGTACGGTAGAAAATGGCTGGAAAGGTCGTTTGGAAGACCGTCGTCCGGCATCCAACGGCGACCCGTACAAAATTGCAGCGCGAATCATTAAAACCGTGCATAATGTAAAGTTGTAACCATAAATCCAAAATATAAAAAAGCTGTTCTTCGTTTGAAGGGCGGCTTTTTTTATGTTCCTAAAATCGAAAAGGTCCTCTTTAGCAAGACCGGCGTCATTCAACTACGGCCGATTCACAAACATAGGTGGGAATAATCCCCGAACTGCTGATCCGGATACTTGCCATGTCGGGCAGTGTATTCCCCGATAAAACCAGGACAGTGTCCAGTCCGAATTTGTTTCCGCCGATAATATCGGTATAAAGTGTGTCGCCAACCATCAGAATTTCATTTCTTTTTACCTGAATGTCCTTCAGCGCCCGTTCGTAGGCAAGCAAAAACATTTGGGCGTCAGGCTTTCCGAAGCGTATAAAATTTTTCCCGATAATTTTTTCTACCATATCTGCCAGGCTGCCAACGGCAACCGAAATATCATTTTTGCTGACCGGGTAATTAATATCAGTGTTGGCAACCACCACGGTCATATTTTTTTTGCGCAGCAGGTTAATGGTTTTGTTGATGTCGTCGCTCCAGTTAAACCCTTCGTCGTCGAGAAACGCAAACGATTCGATGTGGTCGATATGGTTTAAATCAATGTCTCTCACCGGGATGGTTTTGAGCCCGGCAGTTTCGATGTAGTGGGCCGAATTTTCGGTGCCAAGATAAGCCACTGCGTTTCCGTTGGAAATTTTCGCTTTAAAAAATTCCATGGCAAGCATCCCCGAAGAGAGTATTTTATCGGTTGTAATATAGTGCAACCCCCGATCCTGGTACCATTTGGCAAGCGCATCGGGGCTCCTCGATGAATCGTTGGTAAGGATGTAATAGTAAATCCCCTTGTTTTCAAGATATTCGAAAGTATTCTCAATTGCAGGAATCAACCCTTTGTGGTTTTTTAATACACCAAATGCATCAAAAAAAACCGCTTTGTAATTTTTGACCACACTTCTGAAACTTTTAGTTCTCATTTTTTTAAATTTTCAATGCGTTAAGAATCTTTTCTACCCTGTAATTGGCATCCAGTGCAGGAAAGTATGTGTCGTAAGCTTCTTTGATGAGTTTACTGGAGTAGATTTGTCGGAAGAAGTAAGGCCCGTCTTTGATGACATAATTCAGAATAAAAAAACGGTACGCTTCTTTGATAAACCTAACTTCCGGTTCGGTTAGCGGGAAAATACGATGGTACTCTTTTAAAAACATTAAAAAACGCTCTTCCATCAGCGGATCGACAAGATAACTGAAAACGGTCCGGTCGCCTGCATCGGAAACTACCCGGCTGAAAAAGTAGAAATCCATGACTCTCGATGCCATCCTGAACCAGTCGTAATCCCACCGCGAATACAACTTACCGTCGCTGGTAACCGAAAAATTACCGATGTTCCAATCTACAAAAACTGGGATGGATTCGAATTGAGTAGCATAATTTACTTTGTCGGCGTTAAACAAAAAACTCTCGCAGTGTTTTTGTATCAACTCTTTGTGCGAATCGCAGACTTTAATTTCCCCTTTTTCTACCGACCTCAGCAGTTTGTGAATGTCGGTCACCAAACTTTTCGAGGCGCCGGGAAGCTGGTTGCTCACATTGGTGCAGGCGATATGGAATCGCGCCAGTTCGCGCCCCAGTTTGCGAATTTGTTTTTCGTCGAGGCGTCGCGGCATTTTGTGTAACGTCCGGATCGGGTTGTAAAAAACAACCCACGCATTTTGGTTTTCCCGATGATAGCGATAAGTAAACAAATCGTTCTTTTTGACCAGCGACTGTGCCAGAAAGTTTTCGTAGGGCCGTTCAAGGTTATTGGCCAGGTTGTTGATGATGATATGGTCTTCCCTGAAATCATCGAAATTCCCGTAATCCGAAAGTTTGGCAAAAACAGGCTCGCGTTTGTAAAACGAAATTTTATAAACCTGATTGGTCGAAACATGAGCGCTCACATCATAAACGCCTTTAATCTCATGCCGGCTGTCGAACTCGTACCAGGCATGTTTCACAATCTGTATATAATCGGTTTTGTGCATATTCCGGTTTTTGATCCCCACAAAAATAGCTTGTTTTTCCCGATCAGATGATTTCGAAATACCTTTTTAGCTCCCAGTCGGTAACATCGCCGGAGAACTTTCGCCATTCCCATTCGCGGGTTTTTGTAAAATGTTCCACAAAGGCATCGCCAAAAAGTTCCCGCGCTATTTCAGAACCGGCCATTTTTCGGGTTGCGTCGGCCAGATTGTCAGGCAGTTTGCTGCTTAATGTATTATTGTAACTGTTTCCTGTAGTTACCGGGATGGTCAGTTTTAGTTGGTTCTTAATTCCGTAAAGACCGGAAGCCAGCGAGGCGGCCATCGCGAGATACGGGTTGGTATCGGCGCCGGGAACGCGCAGTTCGAGTCTCGACGATTTCGGGTTGCCCGGAATAAAACGTACTGCCGCAGTCCGGTTGTCGGTTCCCCAGGTGATGTTCGCCGGGGCCCAGTCGCCATGACCGATTCTTTTGTAACTGTTTACATTGGGCGCATACATGGGCAATACCTCCGGCAGGCAGGTTAATAACCCTGCAATGTATTGCTGCACTAACTCATTGGGTTTATTTTTTCCGAAAAATAAATTGGCAGTCCCGGCTTTATCCCACAAACTTTGATGGAGATGGCCGCCGCAACCCGGAAGTTTATTGTTCCACTTGGCCATAAAACTGGCTACAAACTGGTGCCGGTAAGCAATCTCCTTAACCCCGGTTTTGAATAAAACAGCTTTGTCGGCCGCGGCCATAATTTCGTCGAACAAAATGGTGGCCTCGAAAACCCCGGGCCCTGTTTCGGTGTGCGCGCCTTCGAGCGGAACCGAAAAACGTTCCATCAAATCGAACAGATCGTTTACAAACGCTGAATTTAACGATGTCCTTAACTCCGAATATCCGAACATTCCCGGGGTGATGGGTTGCAGTTTTTGGAAATTTGAATCGTGTATTTCGGTGGGTGTGCCTTTAAAATTGAACCATTCGAACTCCTGCGCAAAAAAGGCTTTAAAACCCATCGCCTCGCAGTCGGCAGTTATCTTTTTTAACAGGCTGCGCGGACAAATGGCGCCGTGATCTTTTTCGCCGCTGAAATCGGCCAGAAAAAACGGAACGGAATTCTCCCACGGAATTTCCCTGAAGGTTTCCAAATCAATCCTGGCCTTTGCATCGGGGTAGCCCGTGTGCCAGCCGGTTAACGCCACATTGTCGTAACAGGAATCACCCGAATCCCAACCAAAAATAACATCGCAAAACCCGATGTCTTTTTCAGCCACCTCCAAAAACTTTTCTTTATGAATGTACTTGCCACGTAAAACGCCATCGATATCGGCAACGGCAAATTTGATTTTTATCGTTTCGGATTCCTTTATTTTTTGAATGATTTCTTTTCGGTTCATTTGCCTGTTCTATTTAGAAGTAAATTAATCGATGTTTCGCTAATTATCAAATGGATCTTCAAGAAAAAAAAATATTTCCGGTTCATTTATACGTGATTACTGAAGTTCCGGAGCAACCTCTTCCATCATTTTCATTATGTCGGTTTTTTTTGATTTACAAAAATAGTATTCAAAACGACAAAAGAATACTTTTTTCGCAAAGCAACCCCCTTTATTATATCCCTTGTTGAGATTTTTTATAAAAGATTTAAAACGAACCAGTGTAAAATTGATACGATTGATGAAAATGTTTTAATTTTGAGGACTGATAGCAAACAGATTAATAATAACAAATATGGCACAATTCAGATTTAAAGCGCTGGAGGAAATCCTAAACCGGAAACCAGTGGAAGTAGAGAGGGAAGAAAATCTCGTATCCGATTATTTCGGGATGATGGTTTTCGACCAGTCGAAAATGAAAAAGTATCTTTCGAGAGAAGCTTTTAAAGCCGTTACCGACGCTGTGGAAAAAGGCACCACCATCGACCGGAAAATGGCTGACCAGGTAGCACAGGGAATGAAAGCCTGGGCGATTGAAAACGGGGCAACCCATTACACACACTGGTTTCACCCGCTCACCGACGGAACAGCCGAAAAACACGACGCATTTATTGTTCATAGCCCTGAAGGCGGGGTTATCGAATCGTTTTCAGGGAGTTTGCTGGCCCAGCAGGAGCCCGATGCCTCGTCGTTCCCCAGCGGCGGGATACGCCAGACCTTCGAAGCCCGCGGGTACACCGCCTGGGACCCCACTTCTCCCGCATTTATCAGCGAAACCACCCTGACCATCCCAACCATTTTTATTTCCTATACCGGCGACGCGCTCGACTATAAAACGCCGCTGCTGAGGGCGCTGAATGTTATCGACAAAGCAGCAACCGAAGTGTGCCAGTATTTCGACAAGAACGTCGCTTCTGTAAAAGCCAACCTGGGCAGCGAGCAGGAGTATTTTGTGATTGACGAGGCTTTGTACATGGCCCGGCCCGACCTGGTTTTAACCGGCCGTACGCTGATGGGGCACAGCTCGTCGAAAGACCAGCAGTTGGGCGACCATTACTTTTCGTCGATTCCCACGCGCGTAAACCGCTACATGCAGGATGTGGAAAACGAAGCGTATAAACTCGGAATCCCGCTGAAAACAAGGCACAACGAAGTAGCGCCCAACCAGTTCGAAATTGCACCGATTTTTGAGGAAGCCAACCTGGCCAACGACCACAACCAGCTTCTGATGGACATTATGCATAAAATTGCCCGCCGTCATAAATTCCGGATACTCTTTCACGAAAAACCCTTTGCCGGAATTAACGGTTCAGGGAAACACAACAACTGGTCGCTGACGACCGACACCGGGGTAAATGTTTATTCGCCCGGGAAAAACCCGAAATCGAACCTGCAGTTCCTTACTTTCGTCATCAATACCCTAAAAGCGGTGTACGACAACCAGGATATTCTCCGCGCCAGTATTATGAACGCCTCGAACGCCCACCGTCTCGGCGCGCACGAGGCCCCGCCGGCCATCCTTTCGGTTTTCCTTGGAACGGAAGTATCGAACATGCTCGACCTGATGGAAAAAGCGGTCGTAGACCGGAAGATGACTCCCGATGAAAAGACCGCGTTAAAACTCAATATCGGGAGGATTCCGGAGATTATACTCGACAGCACCGACCGCAACCGCACCTCGCCTTTTGCGTTTACCGGAAACCGGTTCGAATTCAGGGCCGTCGGCTCGTCAGCCAACAACGCTTCGGCGCTGATTGTACTCAACACCGTTGTGGCCAACCAGTTGAAAAAATTCAAAGTGGCCGTTGACACGCTCATCGAAAAGGGCGTAAAAAAAGATGAGGCCATTTTCCAGGTACTAAAGGAGTTGATCATCGCTTCGAAACCCATCCGGTTTAACGGCGACGGTTACAGCGACGATTGGGTGAAAGAGGCCGCCCGCCGCGGGCTCACCAACGTGATGAATGTGCCCGAAGCATTGTCGGCCTACCTGCGCCCCGAAAGTAAGGCGCTGTTCGGAAGCCTGGGCGTACTCAACGAAACCGAACTGAACGGGCGCGTGGAGGTGGAATACGAAAAATTTGTGATGAAGGTACAGATTGAATCGCGTGTCCTCGGCGACATCGCCATCAACCACATCGTACCCACCGCCGTGGAATATCAAACCATGCTCCTCGAGAATGTAAAACATCTGAAAGACGTGTTTCCGCCCGAAGAGTACGAGATGCTGGCCGGCGGGAGGAAAGAGCTCATCCGCGAAATCGGCGAACACGTTTCGGCCATCAAAACCAAACGGAAAGAGATGATTGAAGCGAGGAAACAGGCCAACGTCATCCAAAATATGATGGAAAAGGCCGAAGTGTACGACCGTACGGTCCTTCCTTTTCTTGAAGATATCCGGAACCATATCGACAAACTCGAACTGATTGTGGACAACGAAAAATGGCCGTTGCCCAAGTACCGCGAGCTGTTGTTCGTCAGGTAGCCCGGGTTCAGTAAACCAAAGTTGACACTTAAATTAGCCATAATTTAGTTGAGATACTGCCGCCGGAAGTGATTTCCGTGAAGTTCCCTGTTTGCCGGGCCGTTGAAAAGCACGGCATACGGGGAACGCGGCGGTTGACATTGGTTCCCGGCCCTCCGCAGTTTTTGGTTTATTCTGAAAAAAACACCCCTCCGCCCGCCTGGCTCTTGCCGTTGCGCCGATAAACTTCAAAAAACAGCCTATAAAAAATTCAAAAAACAACAACCGTTTTTCTTTTTGATAAAAAACCGCACCGTTTTGGTGGACAATCGTACCATTTTGGTGGGCAATCGCACCGATTTGGTGGAATGACGCACCATTTTGGTGGGACGACGCACCATTTTGG
Source organism: uncultured Maribellus sp. (assembly GCA_964455785.1). Classification (GTDB taxonomy): domain Bacteria; phylum Bacteroidota; class Bacteroidia; order Bacteroidales; family Prolixibacteraceae; genus Draconibacterium. The sequence goes on along the minus strand of CAYWBV010000037.1, from coordinate 8,528 downwards.
TGAAAATTGGACCAAAACTGGTGAAACGACGCACCATTTTGGTGGAGTAACGCACCAATTTGGTGGGAAATCTTAGCAACTTGGTTGAAATTTTCACCGATTTGGTGAAAATCGCACCAATTTGGTGAAATTTTTATACAATTTGACAAAAAAACCAATCCATTTGATAAAATAACGTACCCGCCCGGCAAAATAACCTGTCGGTGTGGTGTTACACCGAACGTTGTCAAAAGTGAAATCCATCGGCAAAGAATTGTTTTCCTTTTTTCAACCGGATATACTTAACCAGCTTAACCCACGTTATTCTATCAGTCATTCAAAAAAAATAATTTACTTTTACATCCCGAAATCAATGATGGGCATGAAGTACTTCAGGTTAGTTTTGTTTTTTCTGATCATTATCGTTATTAATTCCTGCGGTGTGGGTAAAATGGGACGCGATGCGCTGCTTGCACACGACATCGGCGAATATTACAAAGCCATCGAAAAATACCGGAAAGCCAGCCGTAAGGAGAAGGACCGGGAGAAACGGATGGAGTATGCGTTTGCACTTGGCGAATGTTACCGTTATATCGGCGACTACGAAATGGCGGCGTTGTACTACAAAAACGCCATCCGCCGCGGTTACCCCGACCCCGTTGCCGTTTATTATAATGCTGAGATGCTGAGGGCTTCGCAGTATTACGAGGAAGCCATCGAAAACTACCGTACTTTTTTGGATTCGGTACCCGGCGACCCGCGCGGGCTTGCCGGACTGGAAGCCATCCGGAAAACCCAGGAATGGGTGGCCAGCCCAACCCGCCACATCATCAACCCGATTAAAGAACTGAACTCGCGCGAGAGCGATTATGCCCCTGCATTTGTGGGCGGCCGCGATAACGAAATCATTTTTACCTCTACCCGGAAAGCGGCGACCGGAAAACGCGAAAGTATGATTACCGGACAGGATTACGCCGATTTGTTCAGGGCCACGTTTGGCATCCAGCGGCAAAAGTGGGAAGAACCCAAGCTGCTCGAAGAGTTCCTGATTATCAATACCGGCGACGAGGAGGGAGCGGCCGCGCTGACTTCCGGCGGCGAGCAGATGATTTTTACGCGCTGCCGCTACGACAAGGCGAAACCTATGGGGACCGAGCTGTATTCCACCTCGCAGTCGCGCGGCTCGTGGTCCGAGCCCATTAAAGTGGAGGTGGTGGGCGACAGTATCATCGCGGCGCACCCGGCGCTCAGCCCCGACGAGTCGGTACTCTATTTTGTTTCGGACATGCCCGGCGGACAGGGCGGAAAAGATATCTGGATGGCCGAAAAACAGGGCGGAGGCTACTCGAAACCCACAAACCTCGGAACCGCAATCAATACGCCCGGCGACGAAATGTTTCCTTTTGTGCGCGATAACGGTGAACTCTATTTTTCTTCCAATCATCACCTCGGAATGGGCGGCTTCGACATTTTTGTGGCTACCCCCGACGATGAAGGGAACTGGACGGTGGAAAACATGGGGTCGCCCATGAACTCGCCCGGCGACGATTTTGGGATTACTTTCGTTCAGAGCGAAAACAAAGGCATGTTCTCGTCGAACCGGAAGGGCTCGCGCGGCGACGATATTTACTCGTTTATGGTGCCTCCCAAAATTTACCAGGCCGAAGGTGAGGTTTTCGACAAGGAAACCAACACCAAAATCGACGGCGTCACTGTGAGGATTATCGGAACCGACGGTACCAACCTGAAAATGCGTACCCAGAACGGAAAATTCCAGTTGAAACTTCAAACGGAAACCGATTATATTTTTGCGGCATTTAAAGATGGTTACCTGCGCGACAAGGCAATTGCATCAACCGTTGGTCTGACCGACAGCAAGGACTTCAGATTCGAACTGTTTTTAACGCCCACCGATGCGCCGATTAACATCGAAAATATCAACTACGAATTTGGAAGCTGGGAGCTGCTGCCCGAATCGAAAGTGTCGCTCGACTCGCTGGTGCAAATCCTGGTTTTTAACCCCACCATCACCATCGAGTTGATGGCGCACACCGACCATGTAGGCAGCGACCAGTTTAACTTCGACCTTTCTCAGAAACGCGCGCAAAGTGTGGTCGATTATTTAATTGAAAAAGGAATCAGCCCGCAGCGACTGGTAGCCAAAGGTTACGGCGAAACATGGCCCAAAACGGTGACCCGGAAACTGGCGCAGCAGTACGATTTCCTGAAACGGAACGATGAACTCACCGAAACGTTGATTCTGACACTCACTCCGGAGCAACAGGAAGTTGCCAAAGGATTAAACCGCCGTACCGAATTCCGTGTGCTTTCTACCGACTTTATCGAAAAATTCGACGCCGAGCCGGAAAGGTAGGTGTTGCAGAACTCCGGATTGGAATAAAGATAAAAAAGGGTTAAACATTAATAAAACTGTTTAACCCTTTTAAACGTCGGCCTGCAGGGACTCGAACCCTGGGCCCGCTGATTAAGAGTCAGCTGCTCTACCAACTGAGCTACAGGCCGAAAAATTTCGTGGCAAAAATAATGTATTTTTTTCTT
>CAYWBV010000037.1:0-5890 GCA_964455785.1 uncultured Maribellus sp. | reverse complement strand
CCAACTGAGCTACAGGCCGAAAAATTTCGTGGCAAAAATAATGTATTTTTTTCTTTGGTTAAATTTTTATCACAAATAAGTCGGGTTTATTCTTAAAATTAAAGCTTCAGTTTTACCGGTCTGCTAGGTTTACTTTCGTTGTTTAAACAATCGAGGACCGAAACCCGCACTTCATATTTTTTTCTTTTTTGGTTGGAACGCACAAACCTGCATTCCGTTTCTCTGACAGTAGATAAAATAAACCCGGAATTCTCTACATCAAAAGGGATTCCTTTTTCATTGAGATAAACGACATACTGCCTAGGTTTATCCATACTATTGTCTGTCTTTTTTACTTTCCATTTTACCTTCTTTCCCGATTTTTTAATTTTTGAGACCGGTAGGGGCGGTACATTATCCAGCCACGGCATTGGCGGGACAATTGCGGGACGTTTGTAAAGGCTGAGTTTTAAACTATCCTGAAATCCCATTAAATCGCGGTTGAAATGTTTGCTGCTGTAAAACGCCGACCCGTTTACTCCTGGGATTTCACGCAATAGTTTTATTTGTTCCGGAAGCTCCCTGGGTTTTGTCCACGCCTGTGTTGGCGAAGTTTTTTCGCTTTTATAAACGGCATGGCCAATGTACATCGCCCGGTTGTAAGCGTGGTTTTTCCACCAGTGGGCCAGTAATTCGAAACCGACATCGGGGTGCCCTATTTGCCAGTAGATTTGAGGGATCAGGTAATCTATCCAACCTTTTTCCTGCCATTTGATAACGTCGGCATACAAATGATCGTAATTAGTTGCACCTGCTCTGGTTTGAGAACCCCGCGGGTCGTCGGCAATATTCCGCCATACACCAAACGGGCTGATGCCAAATTTCACCCATGGTTTGGTGGCTTTTATGGTGTCATTTATCATTTGAATGGTGATATCCACATTTTCGCGTCTCCAGTCGGCCTTGTTTTCCGGAAAAAATCCCCGGCTGTAAAGTTGAAAGGAAACGGTGTCGGGAAACTCTTCGGCCAGCGGATAGGGGTAGAAATAATCATCAAAATGTATGGCATCTACATCGTACCGGGCAACAATATCTTTTACAACCTGGACCACAAATTCACGTGTTTGCGGCAATCCCGGGTCGAAATAAAGCAGGTTGCCATATTTTAATATCCATTCGGGGTACTGAAAAGCAATGTGGTTTCCGGCCAGCGGTTCGTTTACATTCTGTGCCACCCGAAACGGGTTTAACCAGGCATGTAGTTCCATTCCCCGCTGGTGGCATTCGTCAATCCAAAATTCCAGCGGGTCGTAAAAAGGTTCCGGCGCCTTTCCGGGTATCCCGGTCAAATATCTCGACCAGGGTTCCAGCTCCGACCGGTAAAAAGCGTCGCCTGCCGGGCGAACCTGTAAAATCACAGCGTTCATTCCCAGATTTTGGTGCATATTTAGTATTTCAATTACTTCCCGCTTTTGCGCTTCGGTTGAAAGCCCCGGTTTCGACGGCCAGTCAATGTTATTTACAGTGGCCACCCACACCGCCCTGAATTCATATTTGGGCGATTTTGTTTGGGCATTTGAAATATAAACGACAATAAGAATTGACAAAAGCAAAAATATCTGTTTCATTGATTAAAAATGTAGGCGGTAAAGATACAAATCCGGGGTTTTCATGAAATTAAAATCGAAGAATAAAAAAGGAGAGGTCAAGCTAAAATAGCTAAATTTGAATTATGATAGCAGTAGCAGACAGCGGATCGACCAAAACCAGTTGGTATTTTTTTTCAGAAGAAAAGGAGGGAAAGTATATTTCAACCGGAGGTATTAATCCTTTTTTCAGAACAACGGACGATATTGTTACCGAATTAAGGAAAAACCTTGTTCTCCAAATCAACGGAACGGTTGAAAAGGTATTCTTTTACGGGGCAGGAATTGTAAACAAAGAAAAGGGGCAGGGGTTGAAGTTGGCGTTTAAGCAGCTTTTTGGCGAAGTTTATATGGAAGTCAACAGTGATCTGCTGGCATCAGCGCGTGCTACCCTTGGTAATGAAAGCGGAATTGCCTGTATTTTGGGCACCGGCTCCAATTCGTGCCGCTACAACGGGCTGGAAATAACGGAGCATATTCCGCCGCTGGGTTTTATCCTTGGCGACGAAGGCAGCGGGGCGATGTTGGGAAAAAAACTTCTGGCCGACTATTTAAAAGGGATTATGCCAAAGTCGTTATCCGAAAAATTTCAAAATCAATTTCCGTATGAATATTCAGATTTTCTGGATCGGGTTTACAAACACCAAACACCCAGCCGGTTTTTGGCCGGTTTTACGCCTTTTTTAAGAGAAAATTTAGCGGAAGAATATTGTCGCCGACTGGTTGACGATTCTTTTGACAAATTTGTAAAACGAAACATTTGCGGCTATTCTGACTACCGGAACCAAAAGATTTGTTTTGTAGGTTCCATTGCTTATTATTTTGAAAAACAACTGGAAGATGTTCTGAAAAAAAATGATTTGGAAATGGGATTGGTAATAAAAGAACCGCTGGAGGGATTAATTCAATTTCATCGTAAAAGTCTAAATGAACGTTAACATGGCAAATATCACAGAGTCGAGTTCCAACTACGATAATCTGGAACAGATGAGTATCCGTGAATTACTGGAAGGTATTCACAATGAAGACAAAAAGGTATTGCCGGCAGTTGAAAGGGCAATCCCGCAAATTGAAAAGCTGGTTTCTGAGATTGTTCCGCGGGTTAAAAAAGGAGGGCGGCTGTTTTATGTTGGCGCGGGTACCAGCGGACGGCTCGGAATACTGGATGCCTCTGAAATTCCTCCAACTTACGGGGTTGGTTACGACCTCGTTATCGGACTCATTGCCGGCGGCGACCAGGCCATCCGGAAAGCCGTTGAATCCGCAGAAGACGATGAAAATCTTTCCTGGAAAATTTTACAGGAACACGGAATAAATAAAATGGACACCGTGGTAGGAATCGCAGCTTCGGGAAGAACACCTTATGTAGTGGGCGCGGTAAAAAATGCAAGGAAACATGGAATTCTTACTGCGTGTATTGCCGCCAACCCCGACACAGTCCTCTCCCGGAATGTGGACATCGCGATTGAAGCGATTGTCGGTCCTGAGTTTGTTACCGGAAGCACCCGCATGAAATCGGGGACGGCACAAAAACTTATCCTGAATATGATTACCACTACATTAATGATACAACTGGGAAGGGTAAAAGGGAATAAGATGGTAAACATGCAGTTAACCAACCGGAAGCTGGTGGAAAGGGGCACGAAAATGATAATGGAAGAGCTGGATTACCCCGAAGAGAAGGCCAAAAGATTACTGATTTTGTATGGTTCGGTGCAAAAGGTCATCGACGCATTCAATGAGGGAAAACATAAATCCATTCGGGAGTAAATTTATCCCGGTTAAAAAAAAATAATATCTTTGCGTTTAATTAACGTACTTGAAACAACACGCAGGATAGTTAAGATTAGGGCTTAAAAAACGATAAAATATTTAAGATTAATCATTTGACTTGCCTTTCCGGCAAGTTTGTGGTTTATTAGGTTTAGTTGGTTTAGGTTATCCCGGAAACGGGAGAAAAAAGGCTGTCATCGGACAGCCTTTTGTATGATATGTCGCTAAAGAACTCTGTTTGGACGCTTGATTTTACGGATGTTTTTATTCCCGGGTTTTTATTAGAAATAGGCGATAGTTTTAGTGTAACAAGAGTATGTTATCGAAAATGTGTTATAAAACACACAAATACCACAACAGCCTGTTGGATATTATTGTATTTTTCACACCACTAAACGTATATTTTTGAAAAGAAATAACCATTTCAAAAATAGAGACTTAAAGATGAAAATAAACGAAACGGATTCTTATCCGGGATTGGAATAAACGTGATTTGAACATTAAACTATGTAACTTGACAAAACTTAAATGCCTATGTGAAAAGTGTCGATCTTACTTATTCCCTGTTATGGGAAAACAATCGTGATTCATAATCTTTACTCAGAGTAATATTTTTTTTATCCAAACCTATGTGAATGAAGCACAACGTAAAGTTTTTTCGTATTCCTGGTTTTCGGCGGAAATAGGAATATATTGGCGTTGTGACGATAAAAAAATCCGGTCTGGAACCCCAGATCGGATTTTGTATTTATAACGGAATCAATTTCCCCTGTTAAACTTCTTCGGGCACAACATAAGGTTTTCGGTAATTTCTTGTCAACATCATGTCGGCTTCGGGGTCGTTGGCAAATTTTTCGTAGCTGCCCATAAAGTTCAATTCTCTTTTCAGCAGGTACGAAATGTTGGCCAGCGCCGGTAATGCAGAGGAATAAAATCCGTCGTTAATATCGCAATGTAACTCGTAGTTGTTGCCCGAACGGATGGAGTCGATAAAATTGGCGTAATGTTCGGCTCCTCCGGGCGCTGCAAGGAATGTCGGATCTTTGGGTGTTTCCGAAGTTTCCATGCTGGAGCCGGCAAACGGTTCTTTTTCTCTCTGACGGAATGCTTTCCAGGTGCTTCCGTTGAGTTCCAGGTAACCGTCGGTTCCATAAAACAAATTCCCGATTTTTACATCCAGACTTGATTCTCCGTGAGTGTATCGTCCGCGGGTTTCAAATTCGAGCACCTTCCCATCTTCGTAAGTAAACAGCGAAGTCTGCGTATTGGGTGTTTCCTGCGAACACTCTTTGGGGTTGATTCCATAAACACCTCCGGTAGAAAAGATGGATACCGGGTGTTCGTTTTTGTTCAATCCCCAGCGGGCAATATCGAACTGGTGCGGCCCCTGGTTTCCGGTGTCGCCGTTGCCGGTATTCCAGTGCCAGTGCCAGTTGTAATGCCCTCTTTTTTCGTTGTATTGTCTCCACTGTGCAGGCCCTAGCCACATGTCGTAGTGCAGGGTTTCGGGCGGTAAACTGTCTTCGGAAATACCAAACGAATCGCGCGGTTTGTAACACAGGCCTTTGGCCATATAAACGTCGCCGATACCACCTTCATGAAGGAATTTTATCGCTTCCATCACATTGGCGATAGAGCGGTTCTGGAAACCCACCTGCACGCGTACATTGTACTTCCGGGCGGCTTCCACCATCTTTCGTCCTTCAAAAACATTATGACAGGCTGGTTTTTCACAGTAAACATGTTTTCCGGCCTGGGCTGCCCAAATGGTTGCCAGGGCGTGCCAGTGGTTGGGTGTGGCAATGGAGACGGCGTTTATTTCCTTGTCGTCGAAAACCCGGCGCATGTCCCATTCGGTCAGGGGTTTGGTGCCGATGGCCTGCTGTACATTTTTTACTCTTTCCGGATAAAGTTCTTCGTCAACATCACAAAGGGTTTTCAGAAAAACATTCCGGTTGTCTTTTAATGCGCACCACTTCCCGATGTGGCCGTTCCCTTGTCCGCGAATGCCGATTACCGCAACGGTAATCCGTTCGTTGGCGCCCATAACCGACGCATACGATTTGGCGCTGAACCCCATTCCTCCAATGGCAATTCCGGCTGTGCCAATCAGGCTTTTTTTGATAAAATCTCTTCTTTCTGTCATTTTTTTATTTGATTTTATTGGTTTAGATATTTTGGGTGACAATTTACAAAATGTATGTAAATCATAAAAAAAATCACTGGTTTGTTTTTATGAAAGAAAAAATTTGATGACAACCCGGGCGAAACCGTTCGGACCGGGAGAGTTTTGTTTTCAAAATTAACTCCGTTTTGATGTGCCCCAAACAAAATACAAACTTACAAAGCCGACCAAACGGTTAGGCGGCCATAATGTAAACCTACAAAGCTCGCCTGACTGGTTAGGCGACCATAATGTAAACCTACAAAGCCCGCCTGACTGGTTAGGCGACCATAATGTAAATCTACAAAGCCCGCCTGACTGGTTAGGC
>CAYWBV010000036.1:6066-19227 GCA_964455785.1 uncultured Maribellus sp. | reverse complement strand
GCTTTTTCCAACACGGTTTTCAATTCGGTGTTGATGGCGGTAGCTTTTTGCTGAGCTGCGTTAATTTTGGTCTGAGCGCCAAGCAGGTCGCCAGCTTCAACTAATGCAGGTACTTCGGCAATTGCAGCACTGATACCAGTTAAATCCATTTTAATAGCTTCGATGGCTTCTTTACCTTCTTTTCCTTTGGGAGCTTTTTCAACCATTTGGTTGTTTTCTTCCATCATGGTAACGATGGCAGCTTGTGCAGCAGCAACTTCGCCTTTAATTTCTTCTTTCCTTACATCGGTTTTTGCAACCAGTTCGGTAGCTTGCGTGGTTATAGCAGCCAGTTTTTCTTTAGCTTCGCCGTAACTTCCGAACATTTTCGACTTCTGGGCTTCAATAGCAACCAAAACAGCATTCAGCGAATCCTGTGCGGCAAGAAAATCAGCTTCCAGATAAAGGTCGGCCTGAGCAGCTTTTGCTTGTTCCAATGCAGCTTTTGCAGCATCCATTTCAGCCTGTGGTGGTTTACTGCAACTGGTGAAAACGAGTGTAGCAGCAACAATGCTCAAAATAAAAAAATACTTTTTCATAGTTCCAATCATTTACTTGTTATTGTTTTTTGTGAATGTTTCTTACTTTACTTTTAATCATTCATCTATTTTGACGGAGGGTTGGCACGAAGTAACGGGGGAAATTGAAAAAAAATGTATTTTTCGCAAAAATTTAGCAAACAATCTATTTGTTGCTGTATGAATGAGCTTAAATTCAGTCACCTGAGTGACGAACAACTGGTCGAAAAAATTATTACCGAAGGGAAAAGCGAACTTTTCCAGATTCTGTATAACCGCTATTTTCCAAAAGTAAAGGATAAATGTTACAGTTTTTTAAAAAACAAAAACCAGTCAGACGAATTTGCCAACGATATTCTTAGCAAAGCGTATGAAAAATTAAACAGTTTTAAAGGAAAGGCACATTTCTCGTCATGGTTATATTCCATTTCGTACAACACCATCATCGACTACCTGAGAAAAAAGAAACAACTCCATTATCCAAACTGGAACCAGGAAAACGAATTGCCTGAAATTATCGACGAAACAGATACGGAAATGAATGAACTCAGTTACGATAACCTAATGGAGGTTTTTGAAAAAATTCACCCGGAAGAAAAAGCACTTCTTCTTATGAAATACCAGGATTTACTTTCGCTGCGCGAAATTGCGGCCAGCCTTTCGGTAAGCGAGGACGCAGCAAAAATGAGACTCAAAAGAGCGCGTGCGAGGGTCGTTTATTTATATCATCATCTTTTTAGTAATAATTAAACGTTAGTTACTTTTCCGAAGTCAAACGTCATAAACGTTGGATAAAACTTTGTACGTCAAATCGAAAATAAATTACAGAATAGCCAAACCGATAAAATACTTATAAAAGCATAAACATTTCAATGAAAATTTCATTCGCAAAAATATTTAAGAGCCACGCCAAAACGGTCCCGGCAATCGTAAAGAGTGAATTGTTGAACCACTTCCCGGAGGCAATCAACATCGACTGGGATTCAAAACAAGAGTTATGGGAAGCCGTTTTTTATGTAAACGATGTAGAACACATTGCCCAAATTTCGGAAACGGGGGTTTTAAAAGAATATAAACGAAATTTGTGGCCCAATGAATTACCCGGACAAATTGCCGCAGAAAGCAACAAATGCGGCGAGATTATGAACGGTATTGTTATTTTTAAAGAAGACGGACAGTTTTTTGAAGTGATTGTGAGGGATACCAAACTTAACCGGACATTATTACTTTTTAACCAGGAAGCGGTTTTGTTAAGTTCCATAAAATTATAAACACAAAGGATTTCAATAACAACTAACGGGTTTTCGAACAATTAAATCTGCTACTTTTGTACCGTGAAAAAAGCTTTTAAGATAGTTGGAATCTTACTTATTGCTGCGCTCTATAGTTTTACAATGGGCATGGGTGGCAATAATTCCTTTGATTCGTCGCTGAAGGGCGCCGGTAAAACAAGGGAAGAAAACAAAAGTTATTTTACGGCTGTCTCTGTAAATCTATTTTATTTTGCCCCCAAATCAGAAAGTTCGCTAAATACCTTTCACAACACCACACCTTCAACCTTTAAAACGTCGTTCAAAGAGTTTGCAGTCGTTGTAAAAACAACCGAGCAATTTTTTGACAGTAAGTTTATCCAATACAATTTCTCTCTAAAAAATTGTCTGTTCCGATATCGGAAATCCGATATCATTTTTCCTTTCCACTACTTCTGGTAACTTGGTTTTAGTGTGAATTGCCCGCGCGGCAATCCCAATCTTGGCGGGCGTTGCTAACGGGCAATGCCGTATTTTTTTTATTCACATTAAAACAAAAAAATAATGGATACAACAACCATGATTATCGGGGCTGTGGTGATAGCCCTGTGTATGTTGCCGTTTGTAATTATGGGCAGCAACAAAAAAAAGCGCAAGGCGCAACTTTTAAAATCGCTTTCGGAAATTGCAGCGGGCCACGATTGCAAAATTACCCGTCACGAAGTCTTCGATCAGTTTATAATCGGCCTCGACGATGCGGGCAGCTACGCTTTCTTTCTCAAAAAGAGCAAGGACGACGAAGTTTCGGAATACGTCGATTTGTCGGTCGTGCAAAAATGCAAGGTTGTCAACAGCAGCCGCGTAGCGGGCGGAAACGTTATTGTAACCGACAAAGTGGAGCTGAGCTTTTTGTCGGTCGACAAGAAAAATCCCGATAAAAAATTTGAGCTTTACACTTCGGAAGAAAGCATGCAACTCACCGGCGAGCTCCAATTGGCCGAAAAATGGGCTGAAGAGGTTAACCTTTTACTGAAAGCCATTCAGCGCAAAAAGTAAAAAATTAGAGTCTCGTTAAATGTCCCACGCAGGACAATAACCGTTATAAATCAGGATTTTTTTGGTTTTATAACGAGATGGCATATTGGCGGGGACAGCGGTTCTGAAATATTGCGACGGGTCACAAAAATTAAACGTTATGACTGCCTTTTATATGAAAGAACACCGTTGTTTTCGCCAATAGGCCCCGGTTGTGCACGCCAGTATTTGCCATGCTATCTCGTTTATTTTTTCGTTCAGTTTTTACAATAACCTGTTGATTTTTATTTGACGCGGCCTGTATAAGCACCGGCTCCGGCGTTATCGATGGCGTATTTGAAGAATTTGGTCTCTGCTTCAGAGCGGGCCGCATCCCAGGGGCGCGGTTCTCCACAGAGTTGCACAGCCCATAGTTTCAGTTCTTTATGGTGCCAGTTGACCATGCAATTTGTGCCCCACGCACCGCCATGACCGAACCATGCATCTTCCGTGTCTTCTTCAGGCGCGGCGAGCCCCAGCGAATAACCGCCAAGGCCCTTTGGCCGTGTCGATTTTGCGAGGAATTCCTTGACAGTTTCTTCTTTGAGTATCCTCACTCCATTCTCACCCAAGCCGAGGTTCATGAGCATCTTGTAGAACTTGAGTTGATCGTTCGCGGTCGTCCAGAGTCCTGCGCCTGCCGACGCAAAGACGTGCTCGTCGTTGTAAGGGCGTTGCTGCATGTCATTCTGCTCGCGGTATTTGGCGGGCGCGTCTTTCACGCAGTCGTACATCTCCACCTGCGTCTTCAGTTGCTTGTCGGTTGGACGGAATGAACTGGACGTCATCCCGAGCGGGTCAAGTACGCGCGCCTTGAGGAAGTCTTCCCACTTTTGCCCGGTTACCACCTCAACAATAGCAGCGCCAATATCAATTCCTGTGTTGGAATACTGCTCCTTTGTCCCGGGTTCAAAGAGCAAGGGGCTTGCCGCCGCTATTGCCGCAGTCTGCCGGATCGGTGCACCGCCCGACCAGCCTCCCCCTTTGATGTTGCCCTGTTTCGCACTGATCTCGAAAGGAAATCCTCCGGTGTGGTTCATAACCATGCGGATGGTGAGCGTGTTTTTTGCCTTGACAAGTTTCCTGACGTCGTTCGAGTCGGATTCGAGGATCCAGAGATCCTTAAATTCCGGCAGATACTTTGAAACAGGATCGTCGAGCGATATCTTGCCCTCTTCGATGAGGATGGCTATTGTTACGCCACAGAAGCCTTTTGTTTGCGAGCATTGCATATAAACGTCGTTCATCTTTATCCGGCGCTTTGCAACAACGTCGGAATAACCAATGCAAGTGTTTTCCTGTAAACCGTTCCTGTAAAAGACGTTGATTGCGCCCGGAAGTTGTCCGTTTTCAACATAAGGTGCGAGCGCCTCCTTCGCGAACGTCGTTTTCGAAACCCTCGGTGCGTTGGCGACCGTGCCGCACCCAAATAAAATCGCCGCAAAGGCGATAAATATTATTAACTTCTTCATGTTGTGATATTTATAGTTTTGTACATTCTCATTTATTGAACCCCTTATGGTTCATAAATTCCCAAATACGCCCCATCCATGTGTAACTGCCGGTACCGGGGGCAGCGGTGCGTTGGAAACAGTGCCCGCGCCCGACAAGGGTGTGCAGTTCGGACTGTATGTCCATACGGCGCAGTTGCTCCCAGCATTTTATAGAATTCATCGCCGCCCAGCCGTCTGCGTCGCCGTGGATAAACAATACCGGGCACGTCGCCGTGTCGAACGAGAACTCTGGAACAAGACGCGAGTCGTCCTCGTTACCTCCCTGGGCGTTGTGACGATCTGCGCCGTCAGTCAGCGCATAAGCCGGGTAAATTGCGACAGCCCACTGCACGTTGCATGGAATTTTGTCTAAGTCGTCAACAGGCGCGTAGGCGAGGTGTTTCGAACTCGTTGCGCCCATGAGCGTCAGGTGTCCGCCAGCCGATGAACCCATTATGCCGATTTGGTCGGGATCGAGCCCCTTTGCTGCCGCCTCGCTGCGGACGATACGGATGGCGCGCTGCAAGTCCTGCCACGCCGTTGTGTGTTTGGCAAGCCCGTCGGCAGGGCGCGGGGTGCGATATTTAAGCGTTACTACAGTCATGCCTTTTTCATTCAGAAAACGCCGCGTTGGCGCAACTTCGAAGCCGTCAGGATCGTTGCCCTGGTAACTGCCGCCCGAGTAAATGATTTGTATCGATTTCGTTTTTAACTCTTTAGGGAAATGCCATTCAATGTATGGCTCGCATTGGTTTGCCTGCAAATCGGGTGTCTTGCCTTTGGGCCAGACAGGTTCTTTGCTGTAGCCGCCGCGTGCGTCGTTGTTCGGATAGCGCTGCATCAGTTCTACTTCTTCGCCGAGACGCCCGTCATAATTCATTTGCCTGGCGAACTCTGCGATACGATCGAACCAGTGATCGTAGGCAGTTCCATCTTCGCCCTTGTTCATGTCGCCCATGAATCCATGTCCGCGATCGGCAAAAAGATGGATTTCAGCCGGAATTTTCATCCCGCGAAGTTGACGGTAAATCTCCGTAGAACCATTAGGTGAATAAATGTCAGCGCCGCCGTGAAAGAGCGCCATTGGACAGGTTTTAGCGTCAAACATAAACACGTCTGAGAGTTTCACGTCAATTGCGTCGCCGTCGCGCGTGTTGCGGCCTGTTAATCCGTCGGTGAGCGCGTAGGCGGTGTAAATCGGCACAGCCCAGTTGACGTGACAGGGAATTTCGTCAAGATCGTCAATAGCCGCGTATGCAGGCGTGAGCGCGCTTGTCGCAAGCAAGACTGTCAGATGCGAGCCTGCAGAAAAGCCGAATACACCGATTTTTTCGGGATCGTATCCACGTTTTTTTGCATCGGCGCGGACAAGGCGAACGGCGCGCTGCCCATCTTCCCAAGCGCTTTGATAGATTGGCAGCCCCTCCGGGCGCGGTGTGCGGTAGGTGAGGCTCACGCAAACAAAACCGAGCTCGGTAAACTTCTTCGCAACCCGGTCAATCCACACGCCGTCAACACAACCGTTATATCCGCCGCCCGAAATAAGCAGCATACAACCGCCGTTCTTCTCTTTCGGCGCATCGTACCAGTTGAGGTACGGCATAGTGTGTGCCGCCGCATTGAACCCAGGCACTTTCGTTTCTTCGGAAGTCGCCGCAATCTGTTGTGGTTGAAAATCAGGAATTTTGCTTTTTGGCCAAAGAGAAACTCTCTCTCCGCCAAACGCCGACATGGTGGCTAATGACAAAATAGCAAGGAATAATGTCTTCTTCATCGTTGTACTTATGAGTATACTATTTTTTTATGAACTATTGTTTATTGTTTTTTCGTTCATTGCCGATAAAGCTAAATAAAAATCCCGTTTTTTGTCCCATGCCTTTTATTTTTTTGCTTGTGCAAAGAAAGACTTCCCGACGGTGCGTGACAGAATCGCGCGTTCTTCGATGGATTTTACTGAAAAACTGGCCTTTTTAGCTTGTTGCAAAATGCCTTCTTTGCTTGTTTTTGTGTTTTTTCCGGTTTGTTTTTTTTGTTTAGCCAAAATAAACCGGGTGTTGCCTGCAATCTTTTTTTCCGGTTTTTTTACTTACTTTTGGAATTATACATAAGAATTGATTGATGAACCTTACCACTGAAAACATACTGTTGATAGGATCGGTGCTTCTTTTTATCTCGCTGTTCGCCGGAAAAACTTCATACAAAGTAGGAGTTCCCGTTTTAATTTTATTTATATCGATCGGAATGCTTGCCGGTTCGGATGGTATTGGCGGAATTCAGTTCGATAATCCGAAAACAGCCCAGTTTATCGGTATTGTCGCCCTAAATTTTATCCTGTTTTCCGGGGGGCTGGATACCGACTGGAATTCTATCAGGCCAGTACTCTGGCAGGGTGTTACCCTTTCAACGCTCGGAGTGTTGTTAACAGCGGCGAGTGTCGGTATTTTTGTCTGGGCTATTACCGATTTTACCCTGGTTGAAGGTTTGCTGCTTGGGTCAATCGTTTCGTCAACCGACTCCGCAGCAGTGTTTTCCATATTACGTTCAAAAAATGTGGCGCTGAAGGCAAACCTTCGTCCAACCCTGGAATTGGAAAGCGGAAGCAACGATCCGATGGCCTATATTTTAACCATTTTGTTTACCGGGCTGGTCGTTAGTCAGGAATCGAGCCTGATTGGAATTGTTTCCATGTTTTTTGTACAATTATTTCTCGGAGGGTTGTTGGGATTTATTTTTGGGAAAGCCGGCACGTTTGTAATCAACAAAATAAGGCTTGATTATGAAGGATTGTATATTGTTTTGGTGATTGCCATTATGTTTTTCAGTTTTTCGTTCACCAATTTTGCAGGAGGGAATGGTTTTCTGGCAGTTTATGTGTGCGCGGTTTCTCTCGGAAACCATTATCTTATTCACAAAAAGAAAATATTAAAGTCGTTCGATAGTTTTGCCTGGCTTATGCAAATCATATTGTTTCTTACGCTGGGACTACTTGTATTTCCAAGCCAGATTATTCCGGTAATGGGGATTGGTCTGATAATTTCAGCATTTTTAATACTTGTAGCCAGGCCGGTAAGCGTATTTCTCAGTTTGTTTCCTTTTAAAGTACAAAACCGCAGCCGGTGGTTCATTTCCTGGGTCGGGCTTCGCGGGGCGGTACCCATTGTTTTTGCTACGTACCCCTTGCTGGCCGGAGCCGAAAAAGCAAATATGATTTTTAATATCGTCTTTTTTATTTCGCTTACCTCGGTTTTAATACAGGGCACCACATTACCTATGGTAGCCAAATGGCTGAAGCTGACGTTACCTGCCCAACTGAAACCCAGGACACAGGCTGACCTGGAATTGACAGACGGAATTAAATCGTTGCTTACCGAAATTGTAATTCCCGAAGTCAGCCCGGTTATCGGGAAACAGGTGGTTCAACTGGGGTTGCCTAAAACCACTCTGATTTCATTTATCCGGCGCAACAACAAATATATAATTCCGACGGGTTCGACAGTCCTCGAAGGCAATGACAAACTCTTTGTGCTGTCGGAGAATAAAGATTCACTGGTTCAGGTATTTAAGTGTCTCGAAATTTAACAATGCCTTTCAGAATACACCCGGACTCAAGCACAAGTAATAATAACACAAACATCGTTTACAAGCTGCCAAACCGCTTCTGTCCCGAAAATAAAACACAAAAAAAGAAAAGGGTTGGGAAAATTCGCTTACTTTGCGCCGCTAAAATTTAAAAAATCATTTGAAATGGACGAAGGCCCGTGTCATAAGCAATTAAAAGTAAAAACCACTCTGTAAGGGGCTTTCAACGTCTTCTTGCAGATAAATTTTGGAAGGAGGCGAACCATGATTAAAATTTTCAAAACGTTCGGGGGGTACAACGAAATCCCAAAAATTGAAAAAGGATGCTGGATTAATGTTATTGCTCCGGCGCCAACCGAAACAGAACGGTTACAAAACGAGTTTAAACTGCCGGAAGATGTTATCCGCGACATCCTCGATACCGACGAGCGGCCGCGTGTGGAGTTCGACGACGAATGGACACTGATTATTATGCGTATCCCGGTAGAAAACCAAAATAACGGGCTGCCTTTTTATACCATCCCGCTCGGCATTTTTATCCGCGACGGGTTTACACTCACCCTAAGCCTGCAAAACAACGAAATTCTCCCCATAGAAAATCCGTCGCCGTTTCGTGAACATTATCAGCAAATTACCGACAGTTACAATTTTATACTTCGTCTGTTTACCCGTTCGGCCAACATTTACCTGCGTTACCTGAAACAGATCAACCAGCATACCTCGGTGATTGAACAAGACCTGGAAAAATCGATCAAAAACCGCGAGTTGAACAAGTTGCTGAAAATGGAAAAGTGTCTCGTTTATTTTATCACCTCCATAAAAGCCAACGAAATTGTGCTGGCAAAACTTCGGAACTCAAAAAAAATCACCACCGAAATCAACGAGGATTTACTTGAAGATGCAGTTATCGAAAACAAACAGGCCCTGGAAATGGCGCAGATTTATTCCAACATTCAGAGCGGAATGATGGACGCTTTTGCTTCGGTCATCTCCAACAACCTGAACGTGGTGATGAAACAACTTACCATTGTATCCATCCTGTTGATGATACCTACTTTAATTGCCAGTTTTTTCGGAATGAATGTCCCCAATGTACTGTCAAATTCACCCTATGCGTTTTTGCTTATTGTAATTGTCTCGTTAATTCTTTCGTTTTTGGGTGTGATTGTGTTACGAAAACGAAACTGGTTCTGATTGGTTCAATACGCAAAACTGCTTCCTCCCAAAAATTCTCGCAACAGCGATGTGGGCGGAATCTCCTCGTCGTCGATGGGTTTAAAATAGGAGAGAAATTTTAGCAGGCGGGTCGATTCTGAATATTCTTTCTGGTTCTCCAGGACAAGTTTCAGCAACGGTTCGGCATATTTTTTCAGCACACCCAGTTCGTAGAGTGTGGCAGAGTTAAACATAATATCGGCATTTTCCTGGTACGGAAAAATATTCCGTTCTTCTCCGCGCCTTACCGAAGGCCAGCGTTTGATGGTGTCGGCAGCTCGGTAGCCCCGATACTGGTGATCGCGGATGATACGCCGGATCAGCCGGTTGTCGGCAGTAGAAATGTGGGTGTGTTCGTCGAACGAAATCTGGGTGAGCGCCGAAATAAAAATTTTAAACGTATTTTTCGGATCTATTTCAGGCAAAAGATTGGGGTTCATACCATGAATTCCTTCGATTATCAAAATATCGTCGTCTTTTAGTTGCAGCTTTTCGCCGTTTACATACCGTTTGCCGCGATGAAAATCAAATTTGGGAAGTTGTACCATATTTCCCGCAAAAAGTTCAAGTAGTTGCTGATTAAAAAATTCGATATCGATGGCTTCCAACGCCTCAAAATCGGGGTTTCCCTGTTCATCGAGTGGTGTTTTTTTGCGGTTTACAAAATAGTTGTCGAGCGAAATCTGGTAGGGATGTAATCCGTTCACAGCCAGTTGTACGCCCAGCCGTTTGCTGAAGGTGGTTTTTCCCGATGCCGAGGGTCCGGCTACCAACACCAGTTTCACTTCGCCGTTACGGGCGTGAATGAGATTGGCAATTTCGGCAATCTTTTTTTCGTGGAGGGCTTCCGATATTTTGATAATATCGCCGCCCCGCTTCTGCAAAGTAAAATCGTTAAGTTGGCTGATGGTCGAAACGTTTAAAATTTCAGCCCAGTCTTTGTGTTCCTGGTAAATTTCAAACAATTTGTTTAATTTCTGAACCTCCTGCAACTCTCTAAAATTTTCAGGTTTGGGGATTTGCAGCAGCATCCCGTCGAAATAACGTACAAGCCCAAAATTGGAAATATATCCGGTGGAAGGTAGTAAATGTCCGTAAAAAAAATTTCCCCATTTTTTCAGGAAATAAAGACTGGAGAAGAGGTTTCCCTGCTGTTCAAAAAGCCCGGCCTTTTCTTCCAGTCCCTGTTTCATCAGCAAATCGACCACATCTTCGGTCAGCAGTCCTTTTTTTATAAATGGCACATCTTCTACAATCCATACTTTCATTTGTTTTGTAATTGACGAAATGTCCTTTTGGGTGATTTTTCGTTCCAATCCATTCAGTTCACAAAAATAACCGTTTGAAATTCCTTTCCTTATACGCAGTGAAACATGCGGAAAAATTTCTTTTACAGCGGCGTACAGCACAAAAATCAGGCTGCGGATATACAACCTTATCCCGTCGGGGTGCGAAACATCGAAAAATTCGATTTGTTTCGTTTTGACCACGCAAAACGAAAGTTCTTTAACCTGGTGGTTGACAATAGCGCCGCACACCCTGTTTTTTAACTGAATATTTAAATCGAGACTGATGTCGAGCAACGATGTGCCGAGCGGATAAAAATGGGTTGATTTGGTGTTAAGGCAGTAGATTTCGACTTGTTTCATTTTTGCTGTCTGTTTTCAAAGAGGTGTAAATGTATAAAATTATCCGGTTTATCTTGAAAAGCAGGGACGGGGATTTTTATTTCGATTTTTTTTCAAAATAAATTTTATTTCCACGCAACCTTTTAAAACCTCTTTACATCTCTTTCCCGGAAAAACGTCTGTTATGGGAATCCGTATATTTTGTTCCGTAAAATGACAGCCGGTTTTTTAAAAAACTGATATAAATTAACACTTATGAAAAAATTGTGTCTGTTTATTTTTGTCGTCACGCTGTCTTTTCCTGTTTTTTCACAACCCGAAAAAGGGTATGTTTACCTGAAGAATGGGACCATTCTCAAAGGAAAATACAACTACTTCAGCAACGAAAAAAAACTCAGGGTAGAATCGGCAGGAAATATTTGGGTGTTCGACTCGGAAGAAGTTGACAGTGTTCTTAATGAACGTGCCAAACGGATAAAACAACAGGAAGCGCCGGTTCCGGAAACCCCCTGGTTTTTTCGGACAGAAATCGGTATTCTTGCCGGGAATTCGGAAAACAGCCAGTCGGCGCCTTTTAGCCTCACCGGCTCGGTTAATTATTTGGTTGACCCTAATTTATCTGTCGGGCTGGGAGCGGGTGCCGAGTTTCTGAAAGAATCGTATTTGCCGGTATTTTTAAATGCCGAGTACAGGTTCAGAAAAGCTACATCAACGCCTTATCTTTTTCTAAGAGGAGGGTACCAGGTGCCCATTGAGGAATCGCGAACCATTTATTTCGACGGCGTTTATCCGGCCTGGAGCAGCAGTATTTGGCCAGGTCAGTATTATATTCAGGAAAATCTCGATGCAAAAGGCGGAATTCTTCTTAACCCTGGGCTTGGCTACATGCACATGTTTTCACCGGGATTGGGAATGTCGTTTGCCTTCGGGTACCAGTTTCACCGGCTGCACTACAAAGGCGACAACGATTACGGACTCGACATCGATTACAACCGGCTTTCTGTAAAAATCGGAATTATTTTCAACTAAAAAACGACGAACATGAAGACAATCAGAAATATATTTGCCCTGCTTATTCTGTTTACTGCAAGTAATTCCTGCATGGACGAATACACCGAAGTTTTTACAGCCAATTCACCGGTTTACATGTCGTACGAGGATTTGCGCGATGCGGTGAAAATGACCGCTGCCCGCGACCTCGTGAATCCCGGTAAAATTTATTTTAAAGACGGGTACATTTTTATCAACGAAGAACTGAAAGGCATTCATATCATCGATAACCGGAACCCGCAAAACCCGCAAAATATTGGTTTTGTCGAAATTCCGGGAAATGTTGACATTGCCGTAAAAGAGAATATTTTGTATGCCGATAGTTATGTCGATTTGGTGGCCATCGATATTTCGAATGTAAACAATCCGGAGGAAGTTCACCGGGTCGAGGATATTTTCCCTTACACCACCCCGCCGTACGACGAAAATTACCGCGTGGCAAAAGTAGAGGAAGAAAAAGGCGTGGTTATCGATTGGAAAATCAAAAAGGTGCGGCAGGAAATGGAGTACTATTATTACCCTATCTATTATTTTGCCAAAGCCGAATATGCCATGGACAACGCATCGGGAGGAGTTGCTGCGCCTTCGGGCAGTACTTTCGGCGTGGGCGGTTCGATGGCGCGGTTTGGGCTCTACAACGACTACTTGTATGCGGTTGACCGCTCGACCCTTTATCTTTTTGATGTAAAAAATCCGGAAAGTCCCGGCGATATTGGCAAACAGAATGTGGGCTGGGATGTGGAAACCATGTTTATCTATGATGGGCATATGTTTTTCGGGACGCAGTCGGGGATGCGTATTTTCAGCCTCGAAGTTGCCACTGTTCCCGCATATGTCGGTCAGTTCTGGCATGTCACAAGTTGCGATCCTGTGGTGGTTTCCGATGGTTATGCCTACATCACCCTGCGTGGCGGTAACACCTGCGGGAGTACGGTAAACCGTCTCGATGTGCTGCGGCTCTCGGATAATTACCTGGATAACCAGTTGCTGGCCTCGTACCCGCTGCACGGACCCTACGGTTTGGGAATCGACGGAGACGTGCTGTTTGTGTGCGATGGCGAAGCAGGCCTGAAAGTTTATGATGTCGAAGACAAACTGCACATCGACGACAACCAGATTGCCAGCTTTCCCAATATCAATACCTACGATGTTATTCCTGTAAACGGTTATCTTTTTATGATTGGCGAAGATGGGTTTTACCAGTACGACTACTCCGATTTGCAAGATATTCACCAGGTAAGTGTTATTCCCGTTAAAAAGGATGATTAGGTCATCCAACTGATCAATTCAAAAGCCCGGCAGAGTGCCGGGCTTT
>CAYWBV010000036.1:0-5966 GCA_964455785.1 uncultured Maribellus sp. | reverse complement strand
AGCAAGTAAAAATGTATTTTTGCAGTTCTAAAGAGGAGAAATATGAGCAGGAAAAAGTGGTGGAGGATTGTCTTTCCCTTTATAATTGCGGCGAAGATAGCAGTAATTGTATTTATTGTTGCCTCGGCAAAACCGGAGCAGTCGCACATAGCGGCGGAATCGAAAATGGAATTTAAACCGGTTGAAGTTCCCGAAAAAGTAGTTTTTGCAGGCGAAGAATTTCCGATAGATAGGTTTGATGTTTTTGAATCGCTCGACCGCGAATTGCTTTCCAACGCATACTTTCACTCGCAAACCATCCGGTACATTAAAATGGCGCCCCGTTATTTTTCGGTTATCGAACCCATCCTCAAAGAAAATGGCGTACCCGACGATTTTAAATATCTGGCGCTCGCCGAAAGCGGTTTTAACCCGCGTGCCGTTTCCCATGCACAGGCGGTTGGTCTTTGGCAGTTTGTAAAAGGTGCGGCCCAGGATTACGGTCTGGAAGTAAACAAAGAGGTTGACGAACGTTATCACGTCGAGAAATCGACAACTGCCGCCTGCAAATACCTGAAAGATGCTTACCGAAAATACGGAAACTGGCCTTTGGTGGCCGCTTCTTACAACGCGGGCATGACCGGAATTGCCCGACAGTTGGAGCGCCAGAAAACCGACTCCTATTTTGATTTGTTGCTGTCGGAAGAAACAGCACGGTATTTTTACAGGATTGTAGCGTTGAAACTAATTTTGGAAAACCCGGAAACCTATCATTTTTATATTTCAGGAAAAGAAAAATATCCGGTCATTAAGACCCGCGATGTGGAAATTACAGGAGCGGTGCCCAATTTTACCGATTTTGCCCAACAACAGGGAATTAGCTATAAATTGCTGAAAGATTTTAACCCCTGGCTGCGCGAAAACTTTTTAACCAACACCGCAGGTAAAAAATATGTAGTAAAAATTCCGGTTCTAAAATAGAAGGAAGAATTGCAACCATGCAGAAAACAGATATCGAAGACATTAAAGTCTTTCCTGAAAATATAGAGGAAGATGAAAAAATAATGGTTTACGGGGCGAGGGTCCACAACCTGAAGAACATTAATGTTGAAATTCCCCGGAACAAACTCACCGTAATTACCGGGTTGAGCGGAAGTGGTAAGTCTTCACTGGCTTTCGACACCATTTATGCCGAAGGCCAGCGCCGCTACATCGAGACTTTTTCGGCATATGCGCGTTCTTTCCTTGGTAATATGGAGCGCCCCGACGTGGATAAAATCACCGGACTCAGTCCAGTCATTTCTATCGAGCAGAAAGTAACCTCGCGCAACCCGCGCTCAACAGTGGGTACAGTTACCGAGATTTACGACTTTTTACGTTTGTTGTACGCCCGCGCAGGCGAAGCTTTCTCTTACAACACCGGTGAGAAAATGGTAAAATATACCGAGGAGAAAATTATCCAACTGATAAAAACCGATTTTGCAGGAAAACGGATTAACATCCTGGCGCCGGTGGTAAAAGGCCGCAAAGGACACTACCGCGAACTCTTCGAACAAATTTTGCGGAAAGGTTTTTTAACCGCCCGCATTGATGGCGAGATTACCGAATTAAAACACAACCATCGCGTTGACCGCTACAAAAACCACTTTATCGAAATGGTTATCGATAAAGTGGTGGTTGACGAAACCAGCGACAAACGGCTGAAAAGTTCGGTTCAAACGGCCATAAAACATGGGCAGGGAATCCTGATGATTCTGGATCACGACTCCGGTACCGTAAAATATTACAGCCGCCTGCTGATGTGTCCTACCACCGGAATATCGTACGCTGAGCCGGCGCCGCATAATTTTTCGTTCAACTCCCCGCAGGGCGCATGTCCACGGTGTAACGGACTGGGAAGGGTAACCGAAATCGACATGGAAAAAATTATCCCCGACAAAACTAAAAGTATTGGCAAAGGCGGGATTGCCCCACTCGGACCTTATAAAAATTCGCTCATTTTCTGGCAAATAGAGGCGCTGGGTGAAAAACACGGATTTACGCTGAAAACCCCGATTAAAGAAATGGCAGAAGAGGGTTTACAGGAAGTCCTGTTTGGTACCAACGAAAGGATTCAACTGAAAAACACACCACTCGGGGGGAGCATGAATTATATGATGACTTACGAGGGGCTGATAAAATACATCGATAGCCAGCGGGAGGACAACCCGTCGAAAACAGCGCAGAAATGGGCCACCCAGTTTGTAAAAACTACTGAATGTCCCGAATGTAACGGAATGCGCCTTAAAAAAGAATCGCTTCATTTTAAAATCGACGGAAAAAATATTTCGGAACTGGCACAAATGGATATGGATGAACTGGGCAACTGGTTCACAGGTTTGGAAGATCGGCTGAGCGAGCGGCAACGAAAAATTGCCACCGAAGTCATCAAGGAAATCCGCGACCGGCTTGGTTTTATGCTTGGCGTTGGGCTGAATTACCTCTCGCTCGACCGTACGGCGCAAACACTGTCGGGCGGCGAATCGCAACGAATCAGGCTGGCCACGCAGATTGGATCGCAATTGGTAAATGTATTGTATATTCTTGATGAACCCAGCATCGGGTTACACCACCGCGACAACCTGAAACTGATTCACGCGCTGGAACAACTGCGCGATTCGGGTAACTCGGTAGTGGTGGTTGAACACGACAAGGATACCATGTTCCACGCCGATTACCTGATCGATATGGGGCCGCGCGCCGGACGCCACGGCGGCGAAGTGGTTGCTGCCGGAACGCCTGCCGAAGTGCTAAAAGCAAATACCCTTACTGCTGATTATCTGAACAACCGGAAACAAATCGAGGTACCGGCAGTCAGGCGAAACGGAGAATCAAAATATTTAAAACTAAAAGGCTGTACCGGGAATAACCTCAAAAATGTAAATCTGGAGATTCCTCTCGGTAAATTTATTTGTATCACCGGCGTTTCAGGGAGCGGCAAATCCTCGCTCATCAACGCCACTTTGCAGCCCATTCTGAGCCAGCATTTTTACCGGTCGCTGGAAGATCCGCTGCCCTATAAAAAACTGGAAGGGCTTGAACATATTGACAAAGTTATTCGTGTTGACCAGTCGCCCATTGGCCGCACCCCGCGTTCGAACCCGGTAACCTACACCAACGTTTTTTCCGACATCCGTAACCTGTTTGCCCAGTTGCCCGAAGCAAAAATCAGGGCCTACAAACCCGGACGGTTTTCATTTAACGTAAAAGGTGGCCGCTGCGAAGAGTGCGAAGGCGGCGGAATGAAACTTATCGAAATGAATTTCCTCCCCGATGTGTATGTTCACTGTGATAAGTGTAACGGTAAACGGTACAACCGCGAAACACTGGAGGTACGCTACAAGGGGAAATCCATCAGTGATATACTTGATATGACCATCAATCAGGGTGTCGAATTTTTCGAAAATATTCCTTCCATCGCCATCAAATTAAAAACGTTGCAGGAGGTTGGGCTGGGTTATATTACGCTGGGACAATCGTCAACCACACTTTCCGGAGGCGAGTCGCAGCGGGTAAAGCTGGCCGCCGAATTGGCCAAACGTGATACCGGCCATACCATGTATATTCTCGATGAGCCCACCACCGGGCTCCATTTCGAAGATATCCGCGTGCTGCTGGAGGTGCTGAACAAACTGGTGGACAAAGGAAACACGGTCATTGTTATCGAACACAACATGGACGTGATTAAAGTGGCCGACTACATCGTGGATTTAGGACCGGAGGGCGGAAAAAACGGGGGCGAAATTCTTTGCTCCGGTACACCCGAAGAAATTGTCAAAAATAAAAAATCATTCACAGCAAAATTTCTAAAACAGGAATTGGGGAAGGGATAGTTGTTTGTGGACGCCTTTTCTTTGGAAATACGCTTCGTTAAAATTCGTAATACAAACCAGTGAAAATTCCGATCCGGTAAGGCCTGAATTCGACTTCAGGGTTTTGGTTGATTGAATTAAGGTAGTAATTCAGTCGTGGTTCAACGGCCAGCGAAAGGCGGTTGCCGATAGCGTAACTTAAACCTACTCCAACTGTGCCTGATAAATTCAGTGTCGAAATCTCCTGCGTTTTTCCAACATTCTGAAGCCCGTACTGGTTTTCCATGTAGGCATTGTTTCCTACAACTATACCGGCATTCAGCCCGCCCATAATCTGCAGGCCAATTTTCGAGTCGATAAGGTTATAACGGGCATACAACGGAATTTCGATAAAATCGAATACCTGTGAAAATTCTCCTTCGGTCAGCAGGGCATTTTTGTATCCTGCGGTATTATCGAGGTTGGCAACCAGCTCGGCGCCAACGGGAGTTTCCGAAAACTCAATCACACCGGCAACACTGTTCATAGCCAATTGTCCGCGGGGAGAATTTGAATAGGAAACCTCGACCGGAGTATTAAAGAAATCCTTTTCACTCGACCCGTAGCTAAATAAATCGGTGGAGTTGTTTGACTTCTGTCCGTTCTGCGCGTAGTAAACACCACTTTCGATGCTCCATTTTTTTCCGGTTTTATATTGTACCGCAAGTCCGGCGCCCACATTACTGTTTCCATCAGGGCCGGAGTAGGTCATATTTTGGGAATAACTTTCGGAATGGCTGGTTACTTGCGACGAATATCCCGGCGCAACCTGTAACCCCAGTTTCCAACCGGTTTCTTTTTCTTCAGTATTGCTGATATTTTTAATATTTTCGGCTATCAGTACTTTGTCGAACTGTGTATATTCTTCTTCACCGTCAGGCGTTTTTGTTTTTTCAAGGTGCAATGCAGGCGGTTCCACAGTAATAAAAGCCAGAATCTTTTCCATCATTTTTATTTCTGTTTTTTCCTCTTTCTCGCCCACTAAATCATTTGTTTCTGAGTTTTCTTTTTCAATAAACTTTGTTTCAATATTTTGTTCCGGTTTGTTTTGTGCATATAAATTGAAAGGAGTTTGCGCCTCGTCTTTTTCCTGTTTTTCCTCTTTTGTTGTAGTGCCTGTCTCCGTATTCCTGTTTTCAGGACGTGTCGGTTCATTTTGTACCAGCACCGGTTGAATTTTTTCCGATTTTTCGTTAAAATACCAACCCGCTACAAAAGCCAGTAAAACAACAGCAGCCGCAGCTATCCAACGATAATAAACCACCCTTGTTTTTCGTTTTTGCGCGGCCAGTTGCCCCTGGATGTTGTTCCAGAGATGCGGTGGCGGCGCCGGTGAAAAACCCTCCAGTTTTTCACGCACAATCTCGTCCATATTGAATCTCTCTTTGTTCATGCAGAGTAAATTTCTTTTGTCCCAATTTCTCCGTAAAGTTTTTGCACCTTACGTTGTAATATTTCCCTTGCCCTTGCCAGGTTCGATTTCGAAGTGCCGGTAGCGATACCCATTTCTTCGCTGATTTGCTGATGGTTCATCCCTTCCATTACGTAAAGGTTGAAAACCATACGATAACGTGGCGGTAACTTCTGGATTAATTCAACCAGTTCGTCAGCCGAAATTTTATCCAGAATATCATCCGAAAATTGCTGTGATGCGTACGCTCCAACATCTTCTACAGGATGCATTACATGTTGTTTTCTGAATTTTTCCAGCGAAACATTGACCATTATTCTTCTTATCCAGCCTTCCAATGAACCCTCGAACCTGAAATTTTTAATATTTGTAAAAACCTTGACAAAACCATCCTGCAGGTTATCCTCCGCTTCGGTGCTGTCTTTGGCATACCGCAAACACACCCCGTACATTTTAGGGGAAAACATCCTGTACAATGTCTCCTGTGCACGGACATTGCCTGCGGCACACTCACGTATTATTTTATTCAGGTCTTCCAAACTCAGGTTTTAAATGTACGTTCAAAAGTAAGGATAAATTTTCTGTGCTTTTACTGCCCCGCTTTCCTCATTCCTGAACATCCATTAAAAAAACAATTTCAATAAAACAATGGGTAGATGAAACTACTCAAAAAAAGGTTGCGTTAA
>CAYWBV010000035.1:0-19298 GCA_964455785.1 uncultured Maribellus sp. | reverse complement strand
AAACTGGTGGGGCAAACCAACTACAATGCCGCTATCGAAGATTTTGAATTGTTCGACATTAAAAGCGACCCGTATGAACAAAAGAACCTGGTAGCTGAGAAAAAAGAAGTGGCACAGGCATTAAAAAATGAACTCGACCGGATGTACCGGGAACTGATTACTTCGGAAAACATTGTAAACCCGCCGCGGATTGTAATCGGACATCAAAATGAAAACCCTGTTTTCCTCAACCGCAACGATGCCGACGGCGAGCGGGGAATCTGGGTGCAGGAAGAAGTTTACGGGAAATGGTTGGTGGATATTTCCGCAGGGCGATACAACGTTCGGTTTAAATTTATCAACCCGGTCGATTCGGGTGGCCGGATGTACATGGAAACCGGCGCTGTCATCAACCAAATAAAACACGAAACCGGCAAAACAGACGTTATCGAAATGAAAAACGTCGCGCTGCCGGGCATCAACTGCGACCTTGTTCCCTTCTACTCGGTGGGCGGCAAAAACATCTTTCCGTTTTGGGTGGAAATAGAACGAATCGATTGATAATGCTGAACTAAAAAAAAAGCCTTCCGAAGAAGGCCTTTTCAAAAATATCGTGCAGATGTTATTTTGCGTAACTAACAGCGCGTGTTTCCCTGATAACTGTAATTTTTATTTGTCCGGGATAGGTCATTTCATCCTGAATCCGTTTTGAGATATCGAAAGAAAGCTGTTCGGTTTCCTGGTCGCTCATTTTATCGGATCCCACAATTACACGCAATTCCCTTCCGGCCTGAATCGCGTAGGTTTTCATGACACCCGGGTACGAAAGGGCCAGGTCTTCAAGGTCTTTTAACCGTTTGATATACGATTCCACCACTTCGCGCCGCGCCCCGGGACGAGCTCCTGAAATGGCGTCGCACACCTGAACAATAGGTGCCAGCAGCGTTTGCATCTCCACTTCGTCGTGGTGCGCACCGATGGCGTTGCAGATTTCCGGCTTTTCCTTGTATTTCTCGGCCAGTTTCATACCGAGTACAGCGTGCGGCAATTCCGGTTCATCGTCCGGAACTTTTCCGATGTCGTGCAACAAACCGGCACGTTTTGCTTTTTTCGGATTCAGGCCAAGTTCCGCGGCCATAATGGCGCTTAAGTTGGCTACTTCGCGCGAGTGCTGCAACAGGTTTTGACCATATGACGAGCGGTACTTCATTTTTCCGATTAACCTTACCAATTCCGGGTGCAAGCCGTGGATACCAAGGTCAATTGTCGTCCGTTTTCCGGTTTCAATGACCTCTTCTTCCACCTGTTTTTTTACTTTCTGTACTACTTCCTCGATACGTGCCGGATGAATCCTTCCGTCGGTTACCAGTTGATGTAATGCCAAACGCGCAATTTCACGACGTACCGGATCAAAAGCGGAAAGAACAATGGCTTCAGGAGTGTCGTCAACCACAATTTCGACCCCGGTTGCAGCTTCGAGAGCCCGGATATTCCGGCCTTCGCGCCCGATAATCCGACCTTTGATTTCGTCGCTTTCAATGTGAAAAATGGTTACCGCATTTTCGATGGCCGTTTCGGTGGCCACCCTCTGAATGGATTTGACCACAATCTTTTTTGCTTCTTTATTGGCGGTTAGTTTGGCCTCTTCCATAATTTCGTTAACATACGAAACCGCTTCCGATTTGGCTTCCTCCTGTAACGATTCAACCAATTGTGCCTTGGCTTCTTCAGCCGATAACCCGGAGATTTGTTCCAGCTTTTCAAGGTGCTGGCGATAAAGTTTATCTACTTCTTCGCTTTTGTGTTCCACCCGTTGTAACTGGGCAGTCAGGTTTTCACGAATTACCTCGACATCTCTCTTTTCAACCTCAAAATCTTTGATTCTCTTCTGTATTTCGCTTTGTTTCTGATTTAACGCTGTTTCTCTTTGGTTCAGTTTACTTTCGAGGCTAGTAATTTTGCTGTTTTTCTCCTGTATATACTTTTCGTGTTCCGATTTAAGCTGCAGGAATTTTTCTTTGGCCTGCAAAATTTTATCCTTTTTTATTACCTCCGCTTCGGCCTGAGCCTCTTCAACAATGCGCTTCTTTTTGCTGTTGAGCGCCTTATCCCAAATCAGATAAGCCAATGTTCCTCCGCCTGCAAAACCTACTGCGGCGCCTATCAATATTTCTATCCAACTCATTCGTATTGTTTTATTTATTAATAAATAACCCGTAATAAATCACCCTAAATTTTAGAGTGATTTAATACGGGCCTCGACAAATATATTTTTAACTTCTTGCTCTATTTCTTCCTTTTTTCTTTCAAAAAATCGGAAATATCATCATTTAAGTCTTTCAATTTTTCGATGAAAAGAGTTTTGTCCTTACGATTCTGCAATTCTGTATAACCCAACGCTACCTGAAAAGCGGTCATCGCCAAAATATCCTGTGCATCTTTGTCACGAAACAATTCCCTGAATTTCAGGACAGTTTCGTTCACCATTTTTGCAGCTTGCCTGTATTTCTCTTCATCAGCACGATCGATTTCCAAAGGATAAACCCTGCCGTCGATCTTAATATTTATTCCAAATTTGCTTTTGTCCACCTGACATTACTTATTGAGTAATGCGATACATTTATCAATTTCCCGTATCAACCTGTTTATTTTCTGTTTAGCTTCCCGGTTTTCATCCACTCCTGATAAAATACGGGTTGCTATTTTTAAATGTTCCATCTTCCGATTTAGTTCCATCTTTTCCTGCTCCAGTTTTCTGATTTCATTTTGCAAGGTCGTTATTTTCGCTTCACACAACCGGTTTTCGTTTTCCATATCGGAATAAAGCGTAAACAACAGTTTTGTATTTGCATTTAAATCATTCAGAAGCAATTGATCTTCATCGGTCATCTTAGCTGCATTTCAGCGCAAAGTTAATATTTTTAAACGATTGTAAAAGCCCCTCCGTAAGATTGAAAAAAAATAATACAATACCCCTGGAAATCCAACCGTGGAAAAATATAAATTAGCGCGTTTTATAAGGTATTTATTGAATATAGAATGAAGATTATCCTGAACTTTTTATTTGTTTTGCTTTCCTTTATTTTATCCGGACAGGAACGTTATTTTGACAATCCGGTAAAGATTCCAATGTTGTTAAGCGCCAGTTTTGGTGAATTGCGCAATAACCATTTTCATTCCGGTATTGATATTAAAACACAGGGAATTACAGGCATTCCGGTTTATTCGGTAGCCGACGGATATGTGTCGCGAATTTCAGTTTCTCCGTCAGGTTTTGGAAAAGCGCTTTACATTGCACACGCCAACGGGACAACATCGGTTTACGGGCATCTCGATAAATTTTGTAAAACGATAGAAGAGCTGGTCAAAAATACACAGTATGAAAAACAATCGTTCCGGATCGACATACCGGTTGAACCTGGCAGATTTCAGGTAAAAAAGAACGAATTAGTTGCTTACAGCGGAAATACAGGAAGTTCGGGTGGACCGCATCTGCATTTTGAAATCAGGGACACCGAATCAGAAAAAACATTAAATCCGCTGAAATTCGACTTCCCCGTTGCCGACAAAACAGCCCCGGCAATATTTTCCCTGCTCGTGGCGCCTCTTTCTGAAATGTCGCATGTCGATTTCCGATCCGCCAAAAAAAATTATGCGGTAGAATATTCCGGGGGAAAATATCAGTTGACCGGAAAGCCGGTTATCCAGGTTTTTGGGGAAGTTGGTTTTGCCATCCAGGCCAATGATTTTTTTGATGGTTCGCCCAACCCGTGCGGAATAAACTCTCTTGAAATGTTTGTTGACAGTGAACGCCGTTTTTATTTTCAGATGGACCATTTTTCATTTGACAAAACGAGGTATATCAACAGTTTCACCGATTACGAAACTTATATTTCGAAAAAACGGTGGTACCAGAAAACCTGGATTGATGAAGGGACCCGCTGGGAAAATTACAGTTTTGCTTTCAAAAAAGGGATCGTCGGGATAAATGAAGAAAGAATCTATTCCGTTCAGATTGTTGTAAAAGACTCGTATGGAAACTGCGCTGAACTGGCTTTTGATGTTGTAGGAAAATTCCGGGAGATGGAGCCCGTCCCTGAAAACTTTGTTGTTCAATTTAAATACGACGAACCTGCCCGGTGGAAAACCGACGATTTTGAAATCGAAGCAGAGCCAGGCTCTTTTTACAACGACCTGAAATTTTACTACAAAAAATTAACGTCCCAAAAACGATTTTTTGCCGATATTCATGTTATTCACAAAAACACAGTTCCCATTCATAAAAATTTGGAGATTAAGATAAAAACTGTGGATTTGCCGGAACGTCTCCAATCCAAAGCGCTGATGGTAAATGTTGACACACTGACCGGCAGGTTTTCTGCAGCCGGTGGCGAATTCAGCAACGGGTGGGTGGTTTCCGAAATCAGAAACTTTGGGAATTACACTGTATCGGTTGATACTGTTCCGCCTAAAATTCTTCCGTTAAGTATAAAAAATAAAAACACACTGACCGAAAGTAACCGCATTCGTTTTAAAATTACCGACGACCTGGCCGGGATCGATAAAATTGAAGGGACAATCGACGGAAAGTGGGCGCTGTTTGAATATGACGCTAAAAGCAGTTTAATAACACACTATTTTGATAACGAGCGGTTTGAACTCGGAAAACGCCATCCGTTTATATTAAAAGTAACTGATTACAAAAAAAATGAAGCCATTTATGAAGCCACTTTCTGGAAATAAAATAAAAGCAATTGGAATGATGTCGGGGACTTCGCTCGACGGGCTGGACCTGGCAGCGGTTGAATTCCGGTATCAAAACGAAAAATGGGACTTCTCTGTTGTTTCTGCAAAAACCCTTTCCTATACGCAGGAATGGCTGGAGAAACTAAAAAAAGCCCCTGCCCTTTCAGGCGAAAAGCTGATGGAACTCCATTCAGAATACGGCCGGTTTATCGGAAACGAAATCAACCGGTTCATTCAAAACACGGGATTCCTGCCCGATTTGATTGCATCACACGGTCACACTGTTTTTCACCAACCGGCAAAACATTTTACGTTCCAGATGGGTAGCGGCGTTGAAATTGCTGCCGTAACGGGAATCGCTACAGTGGCCGATTTTCGTTCGGGCGATGTAGCGCTGGGCGGGCAAGGCGCACCGCTTGTCCCGATCGGCGACCAACTGCTTTTTTCGGAATATGACTATTGCCTGAATCTTGGCGGATTTGCCAATATTTCATTCGATAAAAATAATCGGCGGGTCGCTTTCGACATCTGCCCCGTAAATTTTATTCTGAATCACTTTGCTGAAAAACAAGGTTTTGCTTTTGACAAAAACGGAGAATTGGGAAGAAAGGGAAAAATAAATCATGAACTTCTCGAACAACTCAATCGTCTGGATTTTTACCATCAGGAACCTCCCAAATCGCTGGGGCGCGAATGGATGGAACAAACGTACCTGCCTTTATTACAAAATTCGCAGTTTTCGGAAGAAGACAAAATGCGAACCGTTTACGAAAACATTGTGCAACAAATTGCACAGAACACATCCGGGAAAGGCAAAATGCTGGTTACGGGCGGGGGCGTTTTTAATACTTTTTTGATGAAACTGATTGCAAAACATACTAACACCGCAATTGTAATCCCTTCCGACGAAATTGTCAATTTTAAGGAGGCAATTGTTTTTGCTTTCCTCGGGGTTTTGCGGGTCTTAAAAATGAACAACTGTTATACCTCGGTTACCGGCGCCAAAACCGATCACAGCACAGGAATAATTTTTGAACCGCCGAAATAAAGAACTCGCTTGCTGTCTTTCGCAACATTTTGAACCCTGCTTTATCATTTGATAAAAAATTTAAGCTCTCCCTGAACACAAAAAATTGAATTCACTTCAACATATTTTCAAAAAAATATACGAAATGATAAAATAATGGCAAAAATCGTATATTTGAACCTGATTTTGTAAAAAATAACAGCAATGGTAAAGTCGAATAAAAAATACAATGACATTCTCACAACTGCAAAGGATTTGTTCTGGAAACATGGCTTCAGACGTGTATCCACAGAAGAGATCTGCAAAAAATCAGGAGTAAGTAAAATGACCTTTTACAAGCTTTTCCCTAATAAAATTGAACTGGCAAAAACTGTATTTGATGGTGTTGTTACCGAAGGTGAACAAAAATTTAAACAAATTCTGAAGGAAGAATTGCCGACCTCAGAAAAAATTAAAAAAATTATTTTACTGAAAGTTGAAGGCACCAATAACATTAGTCCTGAATTTATGCAGGATTTTTACCTTGGAACAGAGCCGGAACTAAAAACGTATGTGGAAGAAAGAACGCGCAAAGCTTGGGATATATTAATCGACCACATTAAAGAAGCCCAGGAAACGGGAATATTTCGTAAAAATTTTAAACCTGAATTGTTGATTAAAGTTCAGTTTAAACTGTCGGAATTGCTGGAAGATAAAAGTGTAGTGAATATGTATAATTCGCAACAGGAATTAATCCTCGAATTTACCAACCTGTTGGTTTATGGAATCTCGCAACGTGAATAAATGATAAAAACCCGGTTTTGTATATTATTTCTTTTCCTCACAATACTCTTCTTTGACGGAAGCGCTCAGGATTCGCTGATATTCAAAGGCCAGTTTTCCGCGTATTCGCACATAAACACGAACAACGAATTCCCCTGGTGGAACGGCGGCCGGTACATTCCGCAACTAAATTATGAACTTCGGGGGCCAGGTGAAAAACTTATCGATTTTGAAGCTTCTGCAAATATTTATGGAAATGCCGGATTTGAACCTTTTAGTTCCGGAAGTTTTAACGGAGACGTAAAACCCTATCGTTTTTGGGGGCGTTATTCAACCAGTCAGTTTGAGTTTCGGGTCGGATTACAAAAAATCAATTTCGGGTCGGCAACCATTCTGAGGCCGCTCATGTGGTTCGACCAGATTGACCCGCGCGATCCGCTGAAACTTACCGACGGTGTTTGGGGTGCGCTTGCCCGGTATTATTTTCTAAATAATACCAATATTTGGTTTTGGGGTTTGTACGGAAATAAAAACCGCAAAGGCTGGGAAATCTTTCCTTCACAAAAAAATATTCCCGAGTTTGGCGGAAGGTTTCAGGCTCCTGTACCCAAGGGCGAAGCCGGTCTTTCGTTCCACCACAGGACTGCTATTGGAAATTTAACATCTGAAACGCTGACAACTTTTGAAAATAGTACAGAAAACAGATTTGGCTTCGATGCAAAATTTGATATTGTGGTAGGTTGCTGGGTCGAGGCATCCTGGTCAAATTATCCTGAAAACCCCGGTTTGTATTCCAACCAGGAGATTATCAATCTCGGTGTTGACTATACATTCGGCGTTGGCAATGGTCTTGCTGTTATTTTCGAACAACTGATAGCTTCTTATGACGAAAATCCTTTTGAATTTCAAAATTCAACCACCTTTTCGTTACTGAACCTTTCCTATCCGATGGGTATGTTCGATAATATCAGCGCTATTGTTTACTACGACTGGACCAATAAAAAATCATACAATTTTTTGAACTGGCAGAAACAATTTGATAAATTTTCACTGTACCTGATGGGATATATTAACCCGAAGGAATATAACATCCCCACGCAGGGCGCCGGCGAAATTTTATATGCAGGAAGCGGCGTGCAGATAATGGTGGTTTTTAATCACTGAATGAGTATAAACGGTAATCGGTTACCGTTTATCAGTTAGACGAACAAGAAAATTAAAAATATTTGGATGAAAAATAACGACAAACTAAAATGGAAAACAACGTAATTATCAAAACAAAAAATCTGACAAAACGGTTCCCGATGGGAAAAGGTGAGTTTATCGCCCTTAAAGGTATTGATCTCAGTCTTTGTATCGGGGAATTTGCCGGATTGATTGGCCCGAGCGGATCAGGCAAAACCACGCTCCTGAACATCGTTGGTTCACTCGACACGCCATCTGACGGAGAGGCAATTGTTCTGGGCCAGTCGATTGGGAAGTTAACAGCAAAAGGAGCCGCCAAACTGCGTAAGGAGAAACTGGGATTTATCTTTCAAAGTTATAACCTGTTAGCCGTTCATACGGTATATGAAAATGTTGAATTCCCATTACTACTGCTCAATTTTACTGCCAACGAACGAAAAAAAATGGTGATGGACGCCCTCGAATGGGTTGGCCTCACCGATAAAGCAAAACAAAAACCACCGCAGCTTTCGGGTGGCGAATGCCAGCGTGTCGCCATCGCACGCGCAATGGTTAAAAAACCATCGCTGGTACTGGCCGACGAACCAACTGCCAACCTCGATGCAGCCAATTCGCACAATATTCTGCAAACCATGGTAAAACTGAACCAGGAACTGAAAACAACTTTTCTCTTTGCCACACACGACGAAAAAGTGATCGGCTATCTGAAAAGAAAAATTTATCTGAAAGATGGCCTGGTTGACAACGATGAAATGATAAAAGTAAACGGGAAACCGGATTCGGATGATTTTATAACCGGAAAAATTTAACCGATATGAAACTCGCAATAAAACTGGCATACAGAAATCTCATCGGCGCCGGATTACGTACCTGGCTCAATGTGATCGTATTGTCTTTTGCGTTCGTCATGATCATCTGGGCAAAAGGCCTTCTTGTAGGCTGGGATCATCAGGCGAAAACAGACATGACCAACTGGGAGATCGGTGGCGGACAATATTGGCACGAAACGTATGATCCTTACGACCAATTTACACTGGGCGATGCACATGCTCCCATTCCGGCAGGATTAAAAACGGAAATAGAACAAGGTAACGTTGTCCCCGTGTTAATCACCCAGGGTACAATCTATCCCGGCGGCCGGATGCAGCCGATTTTAATTAAAGGTATAAATCCGCAACAGCAGTTGCTGGAATTGCCCACCCAAAAGCTCGATACTGCGGTGAGTGCAATTCCGGCAATTATCGGAACCAACATGGCCAAAAGCAACAAGTTAAATATTGGCGATTACGTAACCATCCGTTGGCGCGATGTAAAAGGAACATTCGATGCAGCCGGGATTATGATTACCGGCATCTTCAAAACCAATGTTCCAACGGTAGATGTTTCGCAGGTTTGGATCCCTCTTGAAAAACTTCAGTCAATGTTGTTGCAGCCCGGCGAAGCGACAGTTCTTACCTTCAAAGATTCCGAAAAAGAACGTGCAGAAATTCAAGGCTGGAAACTGAAAACTTTTAAGGCGCTGGTTGCCGACATCGAAGAAATGATAAAAACAAAATCCGTCGGCCAGTCGGTGTTTTATATCATTTTGATGTTGCTGGCCATGCTGGCCATATTCGATACACAAATTCTGTCGATTTTCAGAAGGCAAAAAGAAATCGGGACTTATATTGCACTCGGTTATACAAGACACAAAGTAGTAGGATTATTTACCATCGAGGGAGCAATGCATGCTCTCCTTGCAGCATTGGTAGCCGCCGTCTATGGAATACCTTTTTTTATATGGCAGTCAAAAACAGGTCTGACCTTACCGGTCGATTCCGCCGAATATGGTTTTGCCATCGCGGATACGATGTACCCGGTTTATAGTGCTGGACTTATTGTTACCACGGTTTTTATCGTTTTTATGACCACAACCGTGGTAAGCTATCTGCCTTCACGAAAAATTGCGAAAATGAATCCAACAGAAGCATTGAGGGGGAAATTACAATGATTCGATTTTTATTAAAGGGGCTTTTACGAGATAAAAGCCGAAGCCGGTTACCCGTAATTGTGGTTGCCATTGGAGTCACACTTTCAGTTTTTGTTCATGCCTATGTTACCGGAATTATGGGCGACATGGTGGAACAAACCGCGAAATTTTCAGGCGGGCATGTTAAAATCATGTCGAAAGCTTATGCCGAAAATGCAAGCCAGATTCCCAACGACCTGGCCATGACAGGCGTTGATGAAATCAAACAAAAACTTACGACCCAATTCCCTGAAATGGATTGGGCAACCCGTATCAGTTTTGGAGGGTTAATCGATGTGCCCGACGAAAACGGAGAAACCAAAAGCCAGGGTCCTGCCATGGGCATGGGAATCGACCTGCTGTCGGGAAGTAACGGTGAAATTGAGCGTTTCAATCTTAAAAACGCACTGGTACGGGGGAATATGCCAAAAGTTCAGGGCGAGGTTTTAATCAGTGATCATTTTTCGCAAAAACTGGGCGTCAGCCCGGGTGAAGAGGTAACCCTGATTGGAACCACTATGAACGGAGGAATGGCATTTTATAATTTTAAAGTTTCCGGAACAGTTAAATTTGGTAATACCGCCATGGACCGCGGAACTGTTATTGCCGATATTACAGATGTACAGCAAGCCCTGGACATGCAGGATGCTGCCGGAGAAATACTTGGCTTTTTCCCGGAAGGGTATTATCACGATAATTTTGCGTCGCCGGTAGTTGAAAAGTTCAACCAACTGTTTCCCGTGAGCGAAGATGAATATACACCTGTTATTCACCGCCTTCGCGAAATAGAAAGTATGAATATGTATATTGATTTGGCGAATAGTATGGGGGCAATTATAACTTTGATTTTTATGATAGCCATGTCATTGGTACTGTGGAATGCCGGGCTGCTGGGGGGTTTGAGACGTTATGGCGAAATAGGGATCCGTCTCGCAATCGGTGAAGAAAAACAACATGTTTACAAAACCATACTTTATGAATCGGCAATGATAGGGATTGCAGGAACAATTATCGGCACGGGTTTCGGTCTTTTGTTTGCCTGGCTGTTACAGAAATACGGGCTCGACATCAGCGAGTTTAATAAAAACTCCTCATCGGCGGTAATGATTCCGAATGTAGTACACGCCCGTATCACAACGGTTGATTATTACATTGGATTTATACCGGGAGTTTTATCGACTCTTGTCGGTACCATGTTCGCCGGGATTGGTATTTTCAAACGTAAAACAGCACAGTTGTTTAAGGAACTGGAAGCATGATGGAGTAATTAGTAATTAGTAGTGAGTAATTAGAATTAGAATTCAAATTTAAGATGTTCAAAATGAAATCAATAATAACAGCCAGTTTCGTTTTTCTGACGATACTTGTTTCTGCACAACCCAATGCAGACGAAATTCTGGACAGGGTCGATAAAAATATGTCGTCGGAAAACCGGATTTTCGAATCGACAATGACCATTCACGGGAAACGTTCCAGCCGGACCCTCGCCTCAAAATCCTATTCGGTTGGCGACAAAAAATCGTTTACAGAATACCTCTCCCCGGCCCGCGAGCAGGGAACAAAAATGTTAAAACTCGAAAACCAGCTTTGGATCTACTCCCCGTCAACCGACCGCACGATACAGATTTCCGGACACATGCTCCGTCAGTCGGTGATGGGTTCCGACTTATCGTACGAAGACATGATGGACGACCGCAAGCTAACTGACACTTACAATGCTACCGTGATCGGAAGTGAAAATGTGGACGACAGAAAAACCTGGATACTCGAATTAAATGCCAGGGTTGACGATGTGGCTTATGCAAAACGTAAAATGTGGATTGATACGGAAAGATGGGTTCCGTTAAAGGAGGAGCTTTTTGCAAAAAGCGGGCAGTTGCTCAAACAATCGGTGATGAGCGAGGTGGTAAAAATGGAAGGCAGGTGGTTTCCGACCACTATCGTTTACAAGGATATGCTCAAAGATGGCAACGGAACCGAATTCAAAATGACAAGTATTCAGTTTGACCAGACAATTCCGAAATATATTTTCACGAAGGCGGCGTTAAAACAATAAAATTCAACAACAATGGAATAATGAAAAGGTGTCTTTGATTTCCTTTTTTTCAGGAAGAATTTGTCGGGACGATAAAAATCATAAACCAAACACACGAATTCGTTATATTTGTCATCTTCAGAAAAAAATTAAAACAGATAATAATGAAAAGAAAAATTTCAATCGGGATACTTTTTATCGTTTTCCTGCTCACAGGCCGCCAGGTTTCCAATGGCTGCACCAACTTTTTGATAACGCGGGGCGCTTCGGCTGACGGCTCCACGATGATTACCTACGCCGCCGACTCGCATACCTTGTATGGAGAATTGTATTATCAACCCGCACAAGATTACCCGGCGGGAGCCATGCGCGACATTTACGAATGGGACACCGGAAAATTCCTGGGAAAAATACCACAGCCGGCACACACCTACAGTGTGATCGGAAATATGAACGAACATCAGGTTGCCATTGGAGAAACTACATATGGTGGACGAAGTGAACTGGACAAGCAAACCGGCGCCATTATGGATTACGGCAGTTTGATCTATGTTGCCCTTCAGCGTGCCAAAACTGCCCGCGAAGCGATTGAAGTGATGACTCAACTGGTGGAAGATTACGGTTATGCGAGCTCGGGCGAATCGTTTTCCATTGCCGACGCGGAAGAAGTATGGATACTGGAAATGATTGGAAAAGGAGAGGGTGAAAAAGGAGCGGTATGGGTTGCCGTCAGAATTCCTGACGGATACATCAGCGGACATGCCAACCAGGCACGTATTACCACCTTCCCGCTGAACGACCCGGCCAATTGCGTTTATTCAAAAGATGTGATTTCGTTTGCCCGCGAAAAAGGATGGTTTAACGGCGCCAATAAAGATTTTAGTTTTTCGGATGTATATGCCCCCGTTGATTTTGGTGGAGCCCGCTTTTGTGAAGCGCGGGTTTGGGCCGGTTTTAACAAAGTGGCTGAAGGAATGGAAAAATACTCTGAATATGCCAAAGGAATTGTACAACATGGCGGAGACAACAACTTTGCCTCCAACCGGATGCCTCTGTGGATTAAACCCGACAAGAAACTGACCGTTCAGGATGTGATGGGGATGATGCGCGACCATTACGAAGGTACCGAACTCGATATGACCCGGGATTTGGGCGCTGGTCCGTATCAGCTTCCTTACCGCTGGAGAAACATGACATGGTCGGTTGACTCCGTGGGCTACTGTCACGAGCGGGCCATTTCCACCCAGCAAACCGGGTTTTCATTTGTGACCCAGAGCCGCAACTGGCTTCCGGATCCCATCGGCGGAATTATCTGGTTTGGAGTTGACGACACCTACACCACCTGCTATGCTCCGATGTATTGCGGGATTACCGAAATTCCCGAATGTTTTGAAGCCGGAAACGGCGACATGCTCACCTTCAGCGAAACATCCGCATTTTGGACATTCAACCTGGTAACCAATTTCGCCTACCTGCGTTACAGCGACATGATCAAAGATATTCAGCCGGTTCAAAAGGAGCTGGAAGATAAATTTGTAAAGTATGTGCCGGTGATTGATAAAGCGGCAGAAGCCCTCTACAACTCCGATGCAGAAATGGCCCGCCGGTTTATCACCGAATATTCGGTAAACGAAGCCAACAATATGACCACCCGCTGGAAACAACTCGGACAGTACCTCCTCATAAAATATATGGATGGTAACGTGAAACGTGAAAAAGGCGGTCAGTTTGAACGCACCGAAACCGGCCTCGCCCCTATGCCACTTTTCCCCGGTTATCCCGAATGGTGGTACAAAATGATTGCAAACAGCACCGGCGATAAACTAAAAGTTATCGGAGGAAGCGGACATTAACTGTTTTTATTTCTGAATATCAACAAATTCATTCAACAATAGAGAACGAATTCGTTTGGTGATTGTAAAATTTTATTATTTTTGCGCCGATTTTATGCAATCTCTTATCCGTCAGCGGACGGATTACATTGCCAACTTTAATAAAACATATCTGAAATGGATTTAATTAAATTAGTAGAACAGGAATTTGCGGTTGAAAAAAACCACCCAAAATTTGGGGCTGGCGATACCATTACCGTAAGTTATAAAATTGTGGAAGGGAATAAGGAAAGGATCCAGAACTTTCGCGGAGTAGTTATCCAGGTGAGCGGAACCGGAACAACCAAAACCTTTACCGTACGCAAAATGTCGGGAAATATTGGCGTTGAACGTATTTTTCCCGTATTTTCCCCTTTTATCGACAGTATTGAAGTAAACAAACATGGTAGCGTACGCCGGAAACGGTTGTTCTACCTGCGTAACCTGACCGGGAAAAAAGCCCGTATCAAAGAAAAACGATTCTAATAAAAAGGTTCGTCAAAAAATACAAAAGAAGGTCTCTGCAAAGAGGCCTTTTTTTATGAACGCGCGAACCGCATGTATCGAAAAATGTTATTAATGTAACATTTTTCACGGTATTCAACATGCAGAACAACAACCATATTACATTGGCGGTTTTTCCGTTCGAAGATCTTTCCCCTAAAAAGGAGCTGGACATTTTTTGCCGTGCCTTCAGTGACGACCTGATTACCGAACTGTCGCGTTTCAGACAACTGCGGGTGATTAAATCTGTGACTGCCATCTGGGATGGTGACCCTCAAACTGTACCTGATGATTTAAAAAGAGGTTATTTTGTGCAGGGCAGCTTCAGGGGCGAAAATGATTCAATACTCGTTCATGTACAGCTTTTTGACAGCGACAACCGGTATCTTGTGTGGGGCGACAGGCTTGAAGGGAAGCTGACAAATCTTAACAAAATGCAGGATAAACTGTTACGGAGTGTGGTGGCAGTGTTACAGCAGCAAATCGATCTGGATCTGCTTTCAAAAATCAGGAGACGACCCAAAGTAGCCTTCAGCGCTTACGAACATTTCCTCTATGGTTTGGAAGAACTAAAAAAAGCTTCGGTGGAGGCAGATTTGAAAGCCCGTGAACATTTTCAGAAAGCCTTACAAATTCAACCCGATTATGCCTTGGCATGTACGGGAATGTCTCTATCGTACTTTAATGAGTGGACCTGCCAGCTCTGGGACCGCTGGGAAATCAGTAAAACCGGCGCATACGAGTGGGCGCAGAAAGCCATTGAGCTGGACGATCAGAACCATATTATTGCGATGGTTTTGGGCAGGATTTTTTTATACGAAGGCTCCTACAGTACCGCTGAATATTATTTTAGACGGTCGCTGACCCTCAATCCCAATGACCCGGATACCCTTTTCCTGATTTCGGTGTATTTCGTTTATCTCGGATTAAGTAAAGAGGCGCTGGAGTTATATGAACGGGGGGTCCAGTTGCATCCGTTGTTTGCCGGAAACCATTTCAGGCTTGGGGGAGTAATGTATTTCGAACTGGGCGAATACGAAAAGGCCGTCGAATTTATTGAACACCACTCGATGTCAAAACCGGGAATAGCAGATAAAAATGCTTATTGTGCAGCAGTTTATTATCACCTGCGGCAGTTTGACAAAATGCAAACACACTGGAACATCTTTCTGGATACCTACAAAAGGCTCATCAGCAAAGGGAGGGATTTTGATCAGCAGGAAGCGATTGACTGGATTTTAACGATGAACCCACACCGGTATAAAACCAATCTGGAGGAATTTTTGAAATTCATCAGCAACGGAAGTTTTGAGAAATACCCTGTTCAAAAATCGGTACCCAA
Source organism: uncultured Maribellus sp. (assembly GCA_964455785.1). Classification (GTDB taxonomy): domain Bacteria; phylum Bacteroidota; class Bacteroidia; order Bacteroidales; family Prolixibacteraceae; genus Draconibacterium. Next base: position 3,839 of record CAYWBV010000035.1, on the reverse strand, counting down.
AAAAGAAGGAGAACGGGAATGCTATTTCCTGAAAAATTCGGCGGCCTGGCAATTTTCATTTGAAGGTTATACCGTTCAAACACCCGAGATGAAAGGTTATTTTGATCTTCAGAAAATGCTTAAACAGCCGCGCCAGTTATTTCATTGTGGCGAACTGATGGGAAATGTATTGGATGATACGGGTGAAAAACTGATTGACGAAAAGGCCCGGAAACAATACCAGAAGAAGATTCTCGAACTTCAGAATGAAATTGAAGAAGCCGAACAATACAGCAATTTTGCCCAACTGGAGAAACTTCAGGAAGAATACGACCGGCTGATCGATCATTTGTCGGGTTCGTTAAATCTCCGGGGCCAAACGCGAAAAACAGGAGGTGCAGTTGAAAAGGCAAGGGCGGCAGTAACCTGGCGCATCCGCAATGCCATTGCCCGTATCGAACAACATCACCCGATGCTGGGCGCCCATCTTTCCAATGCGGTTAAAACCGGTACGCTATGCTCTTATAAACCCGACCGGGAAATCCAGTGGATCACATCGTAAGGCGAAGCAGCCTTACATTGTAAGTCGTAAACTTACGCTTTTGAGTGTGTAATTAATTTAAAAAATAAAACACATGAAAAAGAGTTATTTTATGCTTACAGTTTTATCCGGTCTTTTTATACTCTCTTGTATTAAAGACACTCATCCCGAGCCTTATCCGGGCAAGTTATCCAACAAAGTAATTTTGGAGTGGAATGAAATTGCCTACCAGGCTTTTGGAGGTGAAACTTACCGCCATTCAGTAATGGCTTCAAGAATTAATGCAATGACGCACCTCGCAATGCACGACGCATTAAATGCCATTGACCCGGTTTATTCTTCTTATGCGTTTACGGGGAAAGATTCCAACGCCCATCCGGTTGCTGCGGCTGCCAATGCTGCGTACACGGTGCTGGTACACGAAATACCCGACGGAACGCAATTTCTGGATTCGGTTTTGCAGATAACGCTGGCCACGGTGCCCGATGGTGAAACAAAAGACCGCGGAATTATTTTAGGAAAAAAAGCGGGTCAGGCGATTCTTGACGCCCGGGAAAACGATGGTTCTGACGGAAGTCCCTTTGGTCAGTTGCCTCCGTCCACTGTCCCCGGCGTTTATCAGATAGTTCCGCCTTTCGATTTTATTTATTCGCCGTTTTGGGTCGATGTAAAACCGTTTGGATTACAAAGCAACAACCAGTTTCGTCCGGGGCCATATCCGGCACTGGGAAGCGCCGGATATACGGCCGCTTTTAATGAAGTAAAGGAAACCGGAAAACTTATCAGCGATTCGCGGACGGAAGATCAAACGGCCACCGCCCATTTCTGGTACGAGTTTTCCGAAGCCGGATGGAACCGCGTGGCACGCGTTGCTGCCGAAAAGGAAAAGTTAGGTTTATGGGAAACGGCCAGATTATTTGCCTTGCTGGACATGACGATTGCCGATGCCTACATTGCCGGTTGGGAGTCCAAATCCTATTACAATTTATGGCGCCCCTACACGGCTATCCGCAGCGCCAAGTCCGATGCCAATGACCAAACCAGCGAAGACAATCTCTGGGAACCGCTGATGGCAACGCCACCGGTACAGGATTATCCCTCAACACACAGCGCCCTGGGAAATGCGTCGGCGACTGTACTGGCAAACATTCTGGGCGATCAAACTTCCTTCAGCATGAGTTCGCCAACGGCATTGCCCGGAAGTACTGCGAGAAATTTTGACGGTTTTAAACAGGCAGCCAACGAAAATGCCGATTCAAGAGTCCGAGCCGGTATCCATTTCCGTTTTGCCTGCGATGCCGGGCAGGAACTGGGCGACAAAGTGGGTCAGTGGATGTTGGATAATTACCTTAAACCTTTGAAGTAATTGGCGTATTTCAGAGTTCTATTTGGATCGATTTCCGGCGGCTTGTCCGTCCGGAAATCTTTTTTTTGTTTATCACCGGCACAAATACGTAACGGCAGCGCTGACTTTTATGGGATTCGTACGTTCTTTTCTTTGTTTTTCAGTTGGATGATTAATTTGTCCCTGTTTTTGATGAAGGTCTCTTCTGTTTTTATATAGCTGAAATATTTCAGAATCTCCCTTCTCCTTGAAGCCGCCAGGTTATCAAAATCAGTCATCAAATTCAGGGAGGTAAGGTGTTCGGTCAACAACTCGGGTACCGGATATTCTTTTACCTCTTTGTTGTCGTCTTGTTCAATTTCAAAAGTTGCCATTTTCCCTAACGCAGTATTTCCGCCCTTCATCATGGTTCTGTTGACAAAAAGCCGGTGTGGCGAATCTTTCACCGGCACTAATGTTTTGGTAAAAACAAATCCATTGATTTTTCCTTTGATAGGAATACGTCCTTTTTCGGCAACAAGACTTTTGGTAATTTCTACTGGCACATCCACGCACCAGTTGATTCCGGTCTGATAAATTTTTGCGGAAAATTGATGTTTTTTCACTACTGTCCGGTAAATTTCGTTAAAACTCTTACTTCCTTAAAATTTTGTCCATCGACTTTCCTTTCGCCAGCTCATCGACCAACTTATCCAGATAACGAATTTTTTGCATCAGTTGGTCTTCAATTTCTTCAACACGATAACCACAAATTACACCCGTAATTTTCGAAACATTGGGATTCAAATGTGGCGCCTGGGCAAAAAAAGTTTCAAAATCAACGTTCCTGTCGATTTGTTGTTGTAAGGTTTGTTCATCATATCCGGTCAGCCAAAAAATAACAGCATCAACTTCGGCTTTTGTGCGTCCTTTTTTCTCCGCCTTTTGGATATAAAACGGATATACACTCGCAAAAGAGGTTTTAAAAACTCTTGTATTATTCATTTTATTTCGTTTTTACTCCCTCAAATTTAAGGAATCGACATGTCGTTTTTGTCGTGGCCGGCTATTTTTTTCTTTTTGTCTTTTTCAATTTTCTCCAGAAATAAACGACCAGAGTAACCAAAATCCAAAATGGCCATATCTTCACGGCAAAAAGCAGAAAATCAACAAAACCCAACCATCCTTTTGATAACGACTGTTTTAATCTTTCAGAAAACCTGTCGCGGTGAACCGGCTTAAATTTAAAATCCTTTTCCCTGGAAATGGTCAAATCAAGCGTACTGTAATCAACCAAATCGCTCAAATAGTTGAGTCTTCCGGTAGTACTTTCAATTTCTTCTTCCAGTCCCCGTATCTTTTCTTCAATCTCAAGTATTTCCGCGACATTTTTAGCTTGTTTCAGTAAGTCGTTGTACCGTTTCAGATAGTTCCTTTTATTTTCAAGTCTTGTTTCCAAATCAATAAACTGGTCGGTTACGTCGCGCGCGTCAATCTCTTTGTATTGTATTTCGCCGTCACCCGCTTCAATATCGGATATCAACTTCCCGAAATTTGCACCCGGAACCCTGATTTTCAAGTTGAAAGATGATTCCCAATCCGTGTTGTTAAAACTTTCGTTTGCATAATAACCTCCATGATTTTTTATCAAAGTGTCTATTCGTAATTTGGTTTTTTCCAGTTCCGAAACTTTAAGGCCTAACCGCCCGTCTTTGATAATTCTTTTTTTAATCACCTCTTGTTTTTCGATGTTTTCAATCGGAGGAAATGGCGCATCGGCAGACTGCCTTGTCATCGGAATCATTTCCGCCTCCATGCCGGCAAGAGAACCAGAAGCTTTATCCGCCTGTTTTTGCAAACACGAAACAATCAGAATGGCCGAAAAAAATAAAAACAGAATCTTTCTCATCGTAATGTTTATTAATGGTTTTACAGTATTGTCAATTATGGGCTGCAACGTTTGTTACAACTCCGGCCCGTCGCCGGGTTTCCGCC
>CAYWBV010000034.1:17064-19650 GCA_964455785.1 uncultured Maribellus sp. | reverse complement strand
CTAAAAATAAAGTAATATTTTCCATCTTTTTCAAAGAAAATACTATTTTTTTACGTTCTGTTCGAAGATACTTTTGGGGAAACAAAAAAAACGAAATCAAAAAGTTATGAGCGAACTACTTTCAAAAATTGCCGATTGTATCGAATTTGGGAAAATCAACAAAGCCGCACCCTATCCACCGCAGATGAAAGGGCAGGATGGCGCCGACGAACTGACAAAACAGGCCCTCGAAGAAGGATTCAAAGCACAGGAAATCCTCACGCAGGGATTAATGGTGGGAATGGAAAAAGTGGGCATCAAATTCCGCGAAAACAAAGTGTTTGTCCCGCAGGTGTTAATGTCGGCAAAGGCGATGAATACGGCTATGATACATCTGAAACCGTTTTTCCTTTCGGGCGAGGTAAAACAGAAAGGCACGTTTATTATCGGTACGGTTGAAGGCGATTTGCACGATATTGGCAAAAACCTGGTTTCGATGATGGTGGAAGGAAACGGGTGGAAAGTAGTTGACCTTGGCACCGACGTAAAATCCGACCAGTTTGTGGCTGCCATCAAAGAAAATCAGAATGCTTTTGTTGGTTTGTCGGCGCTGCTGACCACTACCATGGTTAACATGGAAAAAATTACAAAAGCCATCAAAGAAGCTGTTCCCGAAGCCAAAGTGGCAGTTGGCGGCGCACCGGTTACCGACGATTTCAGGAAACGAATTGGCGCCGATGCCTATGCTCCCGATCCACAGGGGTTGGTAGAGTACTTGAATTCGCATGTAGCATAACACCCGGTAAACGATGGCGGGCATGTGGGATTGTACTCATTTCTGAATAATCCGTTTTTGCTGAATATTAGCCATAGTTTGAAAAAACGAAAATGATTGGGGAATAACAAAATACCTCAATGGAGAAAGATTTTGCCATCGTGTTATTGAAAACATCTTACCACACAAATCTCACTCTTATTATTTTGAAAAATGAAAGGACTTAAATTGATTCAAAAAGCGTTCTCCCTTCAACCGGTAGAACGAATACCCTGGGTGCCGTTTGTAGGTGTACACGGAGGTTTTTTAACCGGGGCCGATGCCGAAACGTATTTAAAATCTTCGGAACACATTATCCGGGGAATCAGTAAATCCATCGAGGCATACAATCCTGACGGCGTACCGGTAGTTTTCGATTTGCAACTGGAAGCTGAAATTCTGGGATGTAAACTTCAGTGGGCACAACACAATCCGCCGGCAGTAGTTTCGCACCCGCTGGCCGAAGGAAAAACGCTGGCCGACTTACAACTACCCACCAAAACCGACGGACGTATCCCGGTGGCGCTGGAAGCCACCCGCACGCTACGCAAAAAATATCCGGAAACGGCTTTATACGGTTTAATTACCGGGCCGTTTACTTTGGCGTTACATTTAATGGGCACCGATATTTTTATGAAACTTTTTGAGGCTCCGGAAGAAGTTCAGGAAGTGATGGATTTTTGTACGAACGTAGGTCTGAAAATGTCGGAATACCTGATAGAGGCCGGCTGCGATATTATTGCCGTGGTCGACCCCATGACAAGCCAGATCGATCCGCTCACTTTTGAAACTTTTGTTACTCCTTTTGTTTCCCGGATTTTCAGTTTTGTCAGGAAAAAACAGAAACTCAGTTCATTTTTTGTTTGCGGACATGCCCAGCAGAATATCGAAGCCATGTGTAACTGTAAACCCGATAATGTTTCCATCGACGAAAACATTCCGCTTGATTTTGTCAAAGAAATTGCCTTGAAAAAAAGGATCAGTTTTGGCGGCAACCTGAAACTGACCGTGGTTTTGCTGATGGGAAGCGAAGACGATTGTCGTGAACATACAATGGAATGCCTCGATATGGGCGGAAAAACGGGCTTTATCCTGGCGCCGGGTTGCGACCTCCCGCGCGAAACACCTCCTGAAAATCTGAGGGCCGTTTCCCAATTGGTCCACGATCCCTACCAGCAGGACATTGTCCGGGCTCTGGAAAAAAAGGAGACCCGACTGGAAGTGTTGAACATGAACGATTACGGGCAGGCCGACAAAGTGATTGTCGATATTATTACACTGGACTCCGAATCGTGCGCTCCCTGCCAGTACATGGTGGAAGCTGTAAAAAAAATCGCCCCGCAGTTCGAGGGCGTGGTGGAATGGCGTGAACATGCTATCAAAAAAATGGAGGGAGTAACATTTATGTCGTCGCTTATGGTGAAAAATATCCCCACCATTTGTATCGACGGGAAAATTGCCTTTGTCTCGCAGATACCTCCCAAAAACGATTTGATCGCAGCCATTCAAAAAAGGGTCAACGAAAAACTAAAACTAAAAATCAGGTCGAAACACAGCGAAATTCTGTTGCTTTGTGAAGACAAATCCGAATGCACTGGATTAAAGCGGAAGATACAACGGGCTATCACAGAACTTGGAAAAGATGTCGATATTAAAGTGATTTCAGGGAAAGCCGAAATGGCCGCATTTGGCGTTACACAAGGGCCAGCAGTGGTTGCTGTAAATTACAGGTTGAAATCGCAGGCTGCCGATCCTTCTCTCGATGTCATCAAAGAGTGGATAAAAGAATTGTA
>CAYWBV010000034.1:0-16964 GCA_964455785.1 uncultured Maribellus sp. | reverse complement strand
TTTTATGGGAAAAATACTCGACCAGATAAAAAAAGGAAAAATACTCGTTTCCGACGGCGCCTGGGGAACATTCCTTCAGAAAAAAGGATTACAGTTGGGCGAATGCCCGGAGGAGTGGAATATTACCCACCCCGGCGAGGTTCTCGATATTGCCCGGAGTTACATCGACGCCGGTGCTGACATGATTGAAACGAACAGTTTTGGCGGAACTCGTTTTAAACTTGAAAAATATGGCCTTGCCAACCAGGTCTTTGAATTGAACAAAGCCGCGGCAGAGCTGAGCCGAAAAGCTGCCGGTGATAAATTTGTACTGGGTTCGGTTGGGCCGACCGGAAAAATATTAATGATGGGCGATGTTACGGAAGAAGAGTTGTACGAAGCATTTAAAGAACAGGCACAAGGATTGGAAGCCGGCGGTACAGATGCTATTATGATTGAAACGATGACTGATTTGGAGGAAGCAAGATTAGCCATCAGAGCGGCAAAAGAGAATACCGGCTGTGAAGTTTTTTGTACCATGACATTCGAAAAAACTGTTTCCGGCGAATTCCGTTCGATGATGGGAATTTCTCCGACGGAAATGGTCGAGACACTTATTGACGCCGGCGCCGATTTAATTGGCGCCAACTGCGGAAACGGAATTGCCGATATGATTGGTATTGTGGAAGAAATCAGAAAAACCAATAAAAATATTCCGGTACTTGTTCATGCCAACGCAGGAATGCCCATTTACCGCGACGGCGAAACTATATTCCCGGAAACACCCGGAGAAATGGCCGTTCTCGTTCCAAAAATAATCGCTGCCGGGGCAAACATTATCGGCGGCTGTTGTGGAACAACACCTGACCACATTTGTAAAGTCAGGGAGATCGTTGATAGCACAATCTCCCCGGCTAAAGCCGACCCCTTCTGAAAACAGGAGGATAGCAGGGTCAGTGGTTAAAAAGCTGAATAAAAATGTAGCAACCAACTCCTCCCCTGAAAACAGGGGAGGCGCCTGAAGGGCGGAGGGGTAAAATAATAACAATGCAAAAAATTCCATTCCATATTATCTCCGGTTTTTTGGGAAGCGGTAAAACTACCTTTCTGAAAAGGATTCTCGAAAAATATTCCGAAAAAACAAAAATCGGAATCATCCAAAATGAATTTGCCCCGGCAAATATCGATGGCGCAGAGCTGAAACAAACCGCAAAAGATTTTAAACTCTTGGAGATTAATAACGGCTCGGTTTTTTGTGTTTGTCTTCTCGGCGATTTTGTCCGCTCGCTGGAAAAATTTATCGATGAACACCAGCCCGAAGTTCTGATAATTGAAACATCCGGCCTCTCCGATACCACTTCCATTGCTGAAGTCGTTTCCGGCGGTTCGCTTTCTGAAAAAATTTACCTGGCCTCCAACTGGTGTATTGTCGATGCCTTGAATTTTTCGAAATCGGGATTACAAAAGCAACGCATTCTAAACCAGCTACGTATGGCCGATATGGTGGTAATCAATAAAACCGATCTGGCCAAAGATGGGATCGACGGAATCAAAGAGGAAATCAAAAGAACAAACCCGTTTGCCACCGTCAGGGAAACTACTTTTTGTACTATCGATTTTGAGATAGGCCAAAACCCGGTCAGCAAGTTCTATTTTGGTGAAGTAAAAACCATGTTACGGCCCGCTGTAAATTCGATGGTCATAAAAACCGGGCGAAAAATATCACAGGCATCGCTTGAATTTTTCCTGAATACCTGGGCTCCGAAAGCCTGGCGAATAAAAGGCTTTGTAAATTTGAAGAACAATAAAACGGTTGCTGTTCAGTGTACCTTCGATACGGTGGAAATTGTGGAAATACAAAATCTGTTTCATTCAACAGAAGTAGTGGCCATCACCAATCAGTTTACACTGAAGGAATGGAACCGGTCGTTCAGGGAACTAAATTCGTAGATTTTTTTGCATATTTACGGTGAAAGTTAATAATGAATTAAATTCTTCGTAGAAACATTTTAAATTAGCTAAATTAGACTTTCGTTTTTGCGAGTATTTCCCGGTTCATCTACTTTTGTGAAGTATAAAATTTTAAAATCAAAACTAAATAAATAGTATTTCTATGAGCAAGTTTTTAATGGCATCGATTGGCCGAAAATTCCTGATGAGCATTACCGGCCTTTTCCTGGTAATGTTTATTGGTGTTCATTTGACCGTAAACCTGTTGCTGATATTCGATGACAGCGGCGAACTTTTTAACCTTGCGGCAAATTTTATGGCAACAAACCCGGCCGTAAAAATTATGGAACCTGTTCTCGGCCTGGGTTTTATAATCCATATTGTTTGGTCGTTTTATTTGGAATATCAAAACTGGAAAGCCCGGCCGGTAAAATACCTTAAACAAAACCTTAGCGGGTCCAGTTCATGGGCTTCCCGTAATATGCTTGTTCTCGGGGCACTGGTTCTGGTATTTCTTATTATCCACATTATCAACTTTTTCTGGGTAATAAAATTTGATCCGCACTCAATGCAAACGGTGGTAGTCGGAGGTAAGGAAATGGAAGATACCTACACCCTTGTAGCCGATTTATTTAAAGCCAGCATCGTTTACGACTTATTTTATGTTTTGGGAGGAGTTTTACTCGGCATCCACCTTTCACACGGATTCTGGTCTGCTTTCCAAACCTTAGGATTAAACAACAAGAACTGGATGAAACGGCTGCAGTTTCTTGCGAAACTGTTTGCAGTAATTGTAGCAGCCGGGTTCTCCATTATCCCTCTCTATTTCCTTATTAAATTTTAAACGCTAAAAAGGATTTTTTATGAGCATATTAGATTCAAAAATTCCGGAAGGCCCGTTGGCCGAAAAATGGAGCAGACATAAAGCAAATATTAAAGTTGTTAGCCCGGCCAATAAACGCAAACTGGAAATTATTGTGGTTGGTACCGGTCTGGGAGGCGCTTCGGCGGCGGCGTCGCTGGCCGAACTGGGTTATAAAGTGAAAGCATTTTGTTACCAGGACAGTCCGCGCCGCGCACATTCCATCGCTGCACAAGGCGGTATCAATGCCGCAAAAAACTATCAGAACGACAACGACTCGGTTTTCCGGTTGTTTTACGATACCATTAAAGGGGGCGATTACCGTGCCCGCGAAGCCAATGTTTACCGTTTGGCTGAAGTTTCGCCCAACATTATCGACCAGTGTGTGGCGCAAGGTGTACCTTTTGGCCGCGAATACGGCGGATTGCTTGCCAACCGTTCGTTTGGCGGCGTGCTGGTAAGCCGTACATTTTATGCCAGAGGACAGACCGGACAGCAGTTGTTGCTGGGTGCATACCAGGCATTAAACCGCCAGATTTCTCTGGGAAATGTAGAAATGTACAGCCGCCACGAAATGCTCGACGTGGTAAAAATTGACGGAAAAGCCCGCGGAATTATTGCCCGCGACCTGATTAACGGAAAAGTTAAACGATTTGGCGCACACGCGGTAGTAGTAGCCACGGGTGGTTACGGGAATGTATTTTTCCTTTCTACCAATGCTATGGGGAGCAACGGTTCGGCAGCATGGCAGTGTTACAAAAAGGGGGCTTTTATGTCAAATCCTTGCTTTGTACAAATTCACCCTACCTGTATTCCGGTACACGGCGATCAGCAGTCGAAACTGACATTAATGTCGGAATCATTACGCAACGACGGCCGGGTTTGGGTTCCGAAGAAAAAAGAAGATGCTGTCAAACTTCAGAAAGGTGAAATCGGACCGAATGATATTCCGGATGAAGACCGCGATTTTTATCTCGAAAGAAGATATCCGTCTTACGGAAACTTAGTTCCGAGAGACGTAGCGTCGCGCGCTGCCAAAGAACGGTGCGATGCCGGTTTTGGAGTTAACGGAGAAGGGAAGGCAGTTTTCCTCGATTTTAAATATTCAATCGAACGTCTCGGAAAAAAAGTTATCGAAGCCCGTTATGGAAACCTTTTCCAGATGTATGAAAAAATTACCGACGTCGATCCGTACAAAGAACCGATGATGATTTACCCGGCCATTCATTATGCAATGGGTGGAACCTGGGTCGATTATAATTTAATGACAACTGTTCCGGGATTATACTCTATCGGGGAGGCCAATTTTTCGGATCACGGCGCCAACCGTCTAGGGGCTTCAGCGCTGATGCAGGGCCTGGCCGACGGATACTTCATTTTGCCCTACACCATTGGCGATTACCTTGCGGGCGAAATTATGACGCCAAAAATCAACATCAATGCTCCTGAATTTGAAGAAGCAGAAAAAGCGGTAACCGGAAGGCTGGAAAAACTTTTTAATGTAAAAGGAACAAAACCAGTGGATTATTTTTATAAGAAACTGGGACATGTGATGTGGGATTACGTCGGGATGTCGCGTAATGAAGAAGGGCTGAAAAAAGCCATCGAACAGATTAAGGAAGTTCGCAGGGAATTCTGGAAAGATGTTAAAATTCCGGGCGAACTCGACAACCTCAACCCCGAGTTGGAAAAAGCAGGACGGGTAGCTGATTTCTTTGATATTGGCGAATTGATGGCACGCGACGCACTCGACAGAAATGAATCGTGTGGCGGACATTTCCGTGAAGAATCGGCAACCGAAGAAGGCGAAGCAAAACGAAACGACGAAAAGTTTACTTACGTTTCGTGCTGGGAATATAAAGGCGAAAACCAGGAGCCTGTGTTGCACAAAGAAGATTTGGTTTTTGAGAACGTTAAACTGACACAAAGGAGTTATAAATAGTAAAATTATGGCCGACAAAATTCTGAAAAAACTCAATATAAAGGTGTGGCGGCAAAAAAACGCTTCATCAAAAGGGAAGTTTGAAACCTACACCATCGAGAACATCTCAACGGGTTCGTCATTCCTCGAAATGATGGATATCCTGAATAACGAACTGATTGAAAAAGGAGTTGATCCGATTGCCTTCGACCACGATTGCCGCGAAGGGATTTGCGGTACCTGTAGTCTGTATATCAACGGTCGCCCGCACGGACCGGATACCCAGGTTACCACCTGCCAGTTGCACATGCGCAAATTTAAAGACGGTGAAACCATCACGGTTGAACCGTGGCGGGCAAGGGCATTCCCGGTAATTAAAGATTTGATTGTAGATCGGACTGCTTTCGAGAAAATTTTGCAGGCAGGTGGTTTTATTTCTGTCAATACCGGCGGTGTACCCGATGCCAATACGATTCCGGTGGCTTACGAAGATGCTGAAGAATCGATGGATGCAGCAGCGTGTATCGGTTGCGGGGCCTGCGTGGCAGCATGTAAAAACTCATCGGCCATGTTATTTGTTTCGGCAAAAGTATCGCATTTGGCCAAATTGCCACAAGGGCAGGTTGAAGCCAAAAAACGCGCCCGTAATATGATAGCCAAAATGGACGAACTCGGTTTTGGCGGTTGCACCAACACCGGCGCCTGCGAAGTCGAATGCCCGAAAAGTATTTCTATCGCCAACATTGCGCGCCTGAACAGGGAATATCTGGTAGCGAGGTTTAGCGAATAATTTCAGCCGAAATAAAATGAAAAAGCCTTTCCGGAAGTGGGAAGGCTTTTTGTTTTTTAACAAAAAACAAGACGCAAATACTGGTGAATCAAAAACTCCTTCCAATTTCTCCGCCCTCTTCAAAAAGTTCTTTGTAATATTTAAAAGGTGAAACTTATTTTTATTGATAAACTAAATCTATTCAATTTTGCCTTTTAACTGTCAGATTAAGTCGAAACTAATTCATTTGAGCACACGCACGTGAGTTTCGAAATCGCAGAGGAAATTGTTTAAAACTTATTTTTCGGGTAAACACACGGACTGACAACACTTTGCCCAGAAACAAATAACCCCTGTGTAACTATTTGCATTCATGCGGACAAGGGGCAACTCTTTGAAGAGATTTATAGAGGAAAGATAAGAAGACATGGTTGAAGTTATACATTTTTATTCGATTGCTAAAAGTTTTTGTTGTTCCAACAAAAGCACGGATTACAAATCCGCGCCAGCAGGGGGACAAAACTTTAATGGAAAAACTCCGGGTACTGGAACTGCTGGAAGACGAAGAAAAAAATTCGGTGTATCATATTATTGACGGCCTGTTCGCTGAGAAAAAACTGAAAGACACCCTCTCCAGTGCGCTCAACTCGGCGGTGTAGGTGTTGATAACTTTTTACTGTGCGTTTGTGCTGTAAATTATAGCAGATGTGCTGTATTTGTATAAATAATAAAGCCCGGCAATGCCGGGCTTTATTATTTATTTTAGATTAGCTTCCCAAATTACTTTTTCTTCCTTTTCCGAACATAACCCGATTGAACCTTTTCCATAGTCGTCAAAGCAAAGGTTGAACTCTACAGATTTATCTTTTATGAAGGCTTCTAATTCCTCGGAAGCATCCACCATTTTATAAAATAATGCTTTAATTTCTTCTAATTCTTTCAGGCATTGCTGCTTTGTCAGGTTGGCAAAATTCGTATATTGAGACCACCCATTTACTTCAATCACTCCTGGCCTTTCCGCTCCCAGCCTTAATTCTCCAACAGTAAAGGATTGCCCATCCTTTAAAAATTCTAATGCTGTTATTATTCTATCTTTCATCACCTAATTATTTTTATTGCACTTGACGGAATAGTTTGATTAAACAAGAACTCTGTTCCACCACCTGCACCTAAACCGGGTAGGTTGCCTTGAACTCTTCTAATTAATATAGGGTCTAATCCAGAAGTATTGACACGTAACAATGAATTAGGTAAAGCCCTATTCACTGGCAGAGCCAATTCAATTTGAGCTTGCAGTGGTGATAAGGTGCTTTTATTGGTCAAATAGGAAAAACCGTCTCTTCCAACTCTCAGACCACTTTGTGAGATACTTTGTGCTGCTTCTCTACTTGTGTAGTGATATAAATATTTAGGCACTCCGTTAGCAGCTCTTAGTCCCGAAGCAAGGTTCGCTATTGCAAACGGCGCTTCAATCAAACCAGGAATAGATGTAACAGCCATAATCCCATTTACAGTTGCCATTCTATCCCTCTCTGTAGCATACATAAAACGGCTCATGAAAATTTCTTTGCCCAAATCACTGCTTCCTTGCTGATTCATCAGGTTTTTGAACAAACCCGGGTTTTCATTTAAAATCTGGCCTAAACTTCCATTTTCCATCCGAAAACTGGACGTACCATCTTGATTAAACCCTGTGAAAAAGGTGGTCATCGGCCCTGAATTGGCCCTTTCTGTAGCTTTTTGGGCTATCTTGTAATCAGACTGAAACAGGTTCCTGAACAACCCAGCCCCTTTTACCCATCGTCCATCCGGGTCAATAAAATTAATAGGGTTGTCCAGTGTATAATTATACGGGCTCCAACTTTGGTATTTGTCCGCAAGTGGGTCAACCGAGTGCCACCTTCCCAACTCCGGGTCATAAAACCTGGCTCCGTAATCATACCAGTCCAAAGCAAAATCGTTCTGGTGTTCTTTGCCGTTGTACAGGTATTTGTTGGTGCTGGTGCCGGAAGAGAGCTGGCTCATCTCCATACCAAACGGGTAATAATGCCGTTCCTGGAGAACTTCGGCCAAACCGTTGCTCCCCTTGTGGATTACCACCCTCGTATTCCCCAGGTGGTCTTTCAGGTTGTATTCATAATCCCACGTACTGCCGCTTTTTACCGCGCGGCCCTCAGGCGTAATAAAATATTTTAAAGAACGTACCCCGCTCACCGTTTCATACACAAAAGGCCCGCAGTAATCCACTTTCGTAACTGTGCCGCTGTTTTCAACCTTCTGACGGAGTTTTTCGCCATCAAAGGTATAAAAATAATTAATCTTCCGGTTCGAACCAAAGTTGGCTTCTTTGGGCAGGTTCAGTAAATTATAATAAAGACTTATCTCTTTTGTATCTTCAAAATTCAGGTTGCCATTGGCATCGTATTCGTAATTATACCCGCTGATTACCCCGGGAAAATCAACAACGCCTGCCACATCGGTTGAGCTGTCCTCCATATACCGGATGCGGTTTCCGTTGTAGGTATAGGTTAGCTGGTCGATATAAGCCCCGTCCGACTTCCGGCGGGTGAGGTTTGTCAGGTTGCCGTTACTATTGTTAGTATACGCATAGGTACAGTCGAAAGCGGTTGAGGCATACCCTGATTTGTAAAAGTCGGCCGAGGTGAGCCGGTTGGCCCCGTCGTAGGTAAACCGGTAAAGCATGTTGCTGTATGAAGGGGTGCCCCAGCCCATACCTGCAATATTCCCGTTGTATTTTGCCGCACCTCCTGTGGGCGCAGTGTTATAATACAACTGCAGACCGAATTTGTCGTTTTCGGAAAAACTTGCCGGGTTATCGATTTTGGTCACCCATCCGCGGATGTTGTACTCGTAATCCATCCGTTGCAGAAAGTTACTGTTACTTTGCGAGTGTAAATATTTATCAGTGAGGATTCCCTGCTCGTTGTAGCTGCAGGCAGCCACCAGGGTTTCGGTACCCCCCGTAATATAGCGGGTTTTTACCAGTCGCCCGCGGTGGTCGTAGTCGAAACGCTGGTCTAAGATGGTGGTAACACCGTCGGCTACATGGCGGAGATAGGTCCGTACTGCCTGCCCGTTAAAGTTATACCCGTTGGTAACATAGTCTTTCCCTTCCAGGTGGTTATCCGATACGGTTTGGATCACCCTCCCGAATTTGTCGTAATAAAAAGCAGTGGTAATTACAGTATCCATTCCGGTTTCATATTCCAGCGCTTTGGTTTCGGTCCAGGTGAGGCGGCCGGTATTGCTTGCAGCCTGCGTAACGCCAACTGTCGTTGCGTCGGCAGTGGAGTAGGCGTTACCCGAAGGGAGCCCGGTGTAATTGTTGTAGTGGAAATTCTTTTTGGGCTTCTTTCCCGTTGCAGTCGTGCTGATATAATTCAGATTGGCAGGTAATGCCAGGGTTGTAACAAGGGTTGACCTTATCGTGGCGGTTGCCCATGTCCCGGTCTCGGTAACCCGGTTTAAATTATCATAAACGGAATAGGTCCATTCATCCGGTGTTTTGGCCCTCTGGTTGGCATCCTGGGTGAGAACGAGTCGGTCGCGGGCGTCGTAAATATAATAAACCCAACTTTCTCCGATATACTTGTCAGCCAGCCTTTTTCTGGAATCATATTTATAATAAAAACAATAATCCGTATCTGCAGGAGATGTTCCCATTGGCTGTATTACACAACGTAAAAGGCCAAAATCGTCGTAACAATACCGTGTTTTTGCGCTTCCAACTTCCCTTTGAACGAGTTTCCCCTCCTTATCGGTATATTCCTTTACCAGGTTGTTGTCCTCATCGGTGGTTTCTGTCAGGTACAATGTCCCGGCGGCATAATTAAACGAAGAATAACTGTCACCGGTGTATTTCCATGAGCCGATAGACGAAGTATTGGTTTTGTAAGCATATTCCACCGGGTTGGTTGTAAGCTGCCATGCGGCGCCGGGCGCGCCCTGTTTCAGCACCCGGTTCAGCGGCGAATTTTCGTATCCGGTTACGGCATACCCCTTGCTCCCGTCGGTTGAACCGTAAATTCCGGTCAGAAATGTATTTTGCTGGCTGATGAACGATGTTTTGGCGAGGTAGGCCCCGTTGTTCGAACTTTTTGCAAAAGGCAGGTAGGTTGTATCGGCACGCCCGAAAGCGTCGTACGCCTGGCAGGTCAGCAAATCTTTCCCAAGGGTTGTCGCTTTTACCGAAACGGTTTGTACCGGGCGGCCCAGCCCGTCGAAATACTGTATTTCGGGAGCGGCCTGCCCGGTAGTCAGGCTTGTCGGGTGGCTGGTCAGGGCAGTGCGGTAGGTATAGGTGATGATATAGTTTTGTGCGGAGGAGGGCGAGACTGTCATGCCCGTTGCCGAAATATCCGCTGGCAGGTTGCCCGGGGCGCCCTGTCCGCGGGCGGTAAATACGGCAGCCAGTATACAGATGAAGAGATATATCTTTTTCATTGTTTTATGGATTTATGTTTATGGATTTACCTTTTTACAATCACCTTCGAAATTTCGCGGAACCCGTCGCCCGAAACCTCCACAAACCAGGCGCCTTCGGCTTTTGCCGCAAAGTTTACCCGGTAAACCGCGGTTGTCAGCTCCTGTATTTCGGTAATCTGGTTTACTTTCCCCGAAGGGTCGTAAACCCTCACCGTAGCTTTGTTTTTTATCCAGGCCGAAGCAGGCTCCCAGTAAACCATACCGGAAGTTATGGTGGGGTAAATCTTGAACGGGCGCTCCTGAAGGCCGGGTTCATCCTCTTCCATCTGTGCACTTTTTGTCCCATCAAGGGTTATTTCACCCGAATAAAAACAGCCCAGGCTGTCGGTAACTTCCACCTTAAACGTCCCCGGCGCTTCAACAATGTAATACCTTCCCAGTGAAGTACTGTCGTCCCATGAGTAGGTTGTAAAACCTTCCCCTGCATCCAGTTCCCAACTTTGGTTTTTGCCGGCATGATCCGCCATCTCCATGGTAATTTTTAACGGGTTTTTAGCGCTGCAGTTCTCAATTCGCGCCAGGAAGATATCCTCTTCCCCGGCCGATGCCAGTATTGTTTCCCCGGCAACAAGCGTATCGTTAAATTCCCCGGCAAGAAATATCCCTGAACCGGATGCAAGAACCGAACAGGGAAAGTCCATTCCAACTCCCCTGAAAGAGACGATATTTTTAGGCTTGCAGTTATTGTCCACCGCGGCAATAAAAACATCGGGGCCACGCCTGTCCGAAACGATGGTTTTCCCGGCAAAAACGATACTGTCGGCATATTGCCCGGTAATCATTATCCCGTCGCCCGACTTTACAAGCCCGTTCGCCTTTTCGTTGCCAAACCCGCCCAACTGGCACCAGTTGGCTGAATGGTCGGTCAGGTTGTATTTTATCAGCAAAACATCGTTCTTACCATACGACACAACCTCGGCTCCACCGATAAATGCTGAATATTCAAAATTGGCAAGGAGCCATAAAAACGTACTGTCTTTTAGTAGCCCGGCCGGTTCAACCGATATGCCGCTGACGGGATAAAGGACGTTTCCGGTATTGCCGCTGTCATCCACCTGCGAAAGAAACAAATAGTTCCCTTCTTTGTCCAACCTGGCCGGTTTCGGTTTTTTTTCACTTCCAAAACACCCGGCAGTTGTTGTCCCGGTCACATAATTCATATCATGTTCATCCACCCAAAAGGCATTTTGCCTGTCGTTTCCTTCGCCTTCAAAATGTTTTATCCATTCGGGTTTTCCTTTCCCGGAAGCCTTTCCCATAAAAATATCGCTTCCTCCTTTTGAAACGTACATTTTGTTGTCGATTGTCAGGGTATCGTTAAACCAGCCGGAAAAATAAAAACCACTGTCGGGCGACATTTTAAGGCTGGTAATACCGAACTCCCCGTTACTTCCGGCCATAAAGTTATTGGTGGGTTCCAGGTTTTTGTCAAAACAGGATACCACAACATTGTTTAGATATTTCCCCTTAAATTCTTTTTCACCCAACCGGAGCTCCCTGTCAAATTGTATCGGCAGTATGATTCCTGACCGGCCTGTAATCACAATTTTTTTAACATAGTCGTAACCGCTGCCACCCAGCGAAATCACTTTGTTCAGCGTTCCGTCGGCGCTGTAACGTGCGATAAAAATGTCGCGCTCGCCATTGGAAACCAAGGTATCGCCGCCAAACGATATTTTATCGTAAAACGAACCGGTCATAACGATTTGCCCGTCGGGAAGTTCAGCGATGTCAGTTACAATATCCCAGCCCGGCCCGCCTGCTTGGGTTATCCAGCTAAATTCCATTTGCTGGCTGTTTGCTGCAAAAAGGATTCCTGCAAACAGGAAAAGTAGTATTGTTTTTTTCATTTTATATTCCATTTAAATTATCCGGATTATTATCAAACACACATCGCCGGTTACTGCCCTGCATAGTGATACCCATATCTTTTTATCAGCTTATCGTCGTGATCCTTTATATACTCCAGTCGGCCGAAACTGTCATAGGTATAATAAGTAACAGTACCTGTTGGATCAGATTGGGAAACTATGCCGACAAGAGGTTTATAGGCGTAACTCGTTACAATTGCATTTTGCAGGTTTGTATTATTACGTAAGGCCGTATTAAAATTTTTCCATTTTGTTCTTTGGGTAGAACTTGTCAGATAACCAATATCGGATATTAAATCGGTAATATCGGTTGAACCGGCTGAAATCGCGGCAGAATTGGCGGCAGAAGTTAAAGTTGAATACGAAACGTTTTCTGCTTTAATTATCGGGTATGTATCACTATATCCCCACAAATAGGAGGTAACTATACCATTCTTCTCCGTGGTTTGTAAAATATTGCCTTTACTGCTGTAATTATTAAATTCTATTTCAGGAGAAGAACCATAATTACTGTCTTTGGTTGTCCCGTTGAAATAAGTAAAAGAAGGAAGTGATGAAGTGGTTTCCCATGAATATACTTTGTCAGGCACATAACTTCCTCCTCCCGATTTATAGGTTGTAAGGGTACTGCCGGTAAATTGGTTGTTCCGTAAAGAAATTTGTTCTATGGGGTACTTGAGCATATTGCTATCTTCCATCGCATTGTAAATTGTACTTGTGATGTCAGATGGATATTTATAAATTGTTTTGATACTATCGCCTACACTAGTATATACAACTGATTTGTTTAATAATCTATAACTGTCATTATTATAGTAATAACTGTTAATTGTTCTGACATAATTACCGGAGCCATCCGAAGCATAAGAATAAGTTGTATCAGATATCGGACGCCACCACTCGGAATAAATATCGTAAAACCTGACTTGAACGCTATAGTTGTCCTCATCTCCGTAATATTTATAAGTTTTAACTCCTTCGATGTTGATATCTGAACCCAAATGTTTTGCATATCCGAATGTCTTTTTCCGTATCAGGTTGTTATTCCTGTTATACTCTTCAATTTTTGTTGCGTACCCGTTATTATTAAAGACCTGATTTGGTGTTCCCGGCATAAAATACTCAGTCTGCTCTTCCGGTGTATTCTGAAAGTAATATACCGTTTTCCCGTTTGATATGCCTGTTGTCGATTCTTTAGAATGAATGACTTTACTATATCCTAACGGGTTACCCTGGGCCGAATTACCAAGGGGGATACAACTGGTTGAAGCGCGGACGACATAAGAACCCCGGTATATGTATTGTATTACATTTCCAGGAAGGATAATATAATTTGCATTTATGAGGTCTTCATTATAAAAGTATTTTAATGGACTCATTAATTTGCCTGTTGATACTCCTGAGTCTTCATATACATATTTTTCAATACTAACGGAAACTCCAGAGCCATCCTTATTTGTAGTTTTATG
Organism: uncultured Maribellus sp.; assembly: GCA_964455785.1. GTDB lineage: Bacteria > Bacteroidota > Bacteroidia > Bacteroidales > Prolixibacteraceae > Draconibacterium. The sequence goes on along the minus strand of CAYWBV010000034.1, from coordinate 3,637 downwards.
AATTCTAGGCCCACCCCCAATACCATTTTTGGTATAAATCTTTTTTTTGAAGGATGCACGAAGTTCCTGGTAATCATATTCATCGTTAGGGCAGTCAACATACAATACATATTGACCGGGAGGGAGGCATACAATAATATGGGATTCAAAATCGCTGGATGAAGGATAAAACTCTACAATTTTATTTCCATTACTTTTTTTCAGTACAGCAACAGCGCTTGTGTAAGTATCTGGCGTTCCATAACTTTCTTCATTAAATGAATAGTCAAGACACAGCATTGTATTTTCCGTTAGGTTTATATTTGCTTCCTGATCAGAACTTTCATAAAATTCTGAAAAAAGGGCAAGTGATTGATATGTAGTGTCCCTAAATAAAGAGTCTATCGAAGAATATTGGTTAGGTTCGTATTCAAACTCAGTTGACCCTCCTGTCGGATATTTTATTTTTGTTAGTATTCCTGCCTGCATAGCCAGGGCATCAGGTTCTCGGTTTGCTCCAATAAAAAAGATGTTAGTATCTTTTTTGTATTCAAAATAAGGAATCATCATCTTTTTTGTGTTTATTCCGTATTCTGATGAGATAGGAAATCCGTTACTATTATTGAGATAGTTTTTGACATTAATGTGTTGATACTGCCTTATGTTTTCATTGTTTTCCCCATTATAAAATCCCCAATGATCCATTGAATAACTGGTCTTCGACGGCAGGTTATTAGTTGTATTGTATGAAAATTCATAAGCAGGCAATGAAATTCCTCCGGCGATTTCACCAATGCTGTCGAGCCTTAATCTCATATTATCGGTAGTACCCTGACTTTGATTGAAATAGCTATATGAAAAATCAAATGTTTTTAACAATATGAGATTCCCATCATAAACTTTGATATCCTCCAGCCGCTGGGGTTTGTAAGAATTTCTCGACGCCATATCAGTACGGTCGCCGGGAGTAAACGTTAATTTTCCTCCTGCAAATGAGATTTCCTGCAAATATACGTCATTAATCTCTTGCATGGAAGCTGTATGTAATCTGCCATTTTCCAAGTTTGGAGAGATATAACCTCCTCCGCTGGTTGTGATTTCCTTTATATCAATCAAATGATAAAAGAGTTCACTTCGCTGCACTTGAGTAATGGTTTGGTGATCGGTATTCTCGTAAGAAAAGTTAATAGAGTAACCTAAAGGCGATTCTATCCTACTTAAATACCACGCTGTACTCTTGGCTAATCCATCAGAACCTTGATAAAGGGTTGTTTGAGTGTAACGGGTTTCCCCAGAATAATAATAATTTTTTGTTTCTTCCTTTTTTTCAAAAAAGTACTTTACTCCTTTCTCGTCAGTTACTTTCCACTTTTGGGTATATCGATCATATAAGAATTTAATGTTGTTTTGAGAGAGGGAGGTGGCAGCCACCACTGTATCTGTTTGTTTCTCAAATACCAGTTTGTCGGATTTACTATTAAAATTATAGTAAAAGAGATCGGGCTCCCCGTCAAGAAACCCGTCTACGATCCTGTCATAATCAGCCATATACTCATAATTCTGTTCAGTAGTTCCCCATTGTGTTAAATTAGCAGAAGTACTCGGAGGTAAATCTTCAGTTATTACATATCCCCCAGTATCAAAGTCATCTTTCCCTCTAATTTGCCGGGTAATACAACCGCCGACATTTAACGACCAACCCAATCCAACCCAGGAAGCTTCCTGTTCAACTTTAATCCCTGATGCATGATAGTTGAGTGTTATTGGTAGGCTGATATCTCCGGTATTTATGGTATAAATAGGAATACTAATATTAGGTATTCCTGTGTATTCACTAACTTCTAAATCAGCAGGGAGGGCCAATGAAGCGGCATTTGGCGAGGGAGGGATATAGTTTGATACCTGTCCTTTTGTGGATCTTGTATTACTCATTATAAGGATCATAATAAAAAATCCTCCTAAAATTGATTTGATTATTTTTTTCATAATTACTGCTTTAATTTTGCATATATATAGTTTTCGTAAAGCATATTTTGCGTATCGATTACGCTTTAATAGAACTTTTCCCTTTATGTGAAAAATATTTTACGATTACCAAAAATTAAATCCGTTTTTTTTGGTTTTGCAGCAACCGGTTCAAATCTAAGTAAACCGCTTGCAGGTTTATTTTTTCACAATCTCCGGCATTTTCGTATCCTGTGGTTAATCTTCCAACGCGATAGCGGTAAAACCGGGATACCACTCCCTACGTTCAAACAGGCCCTTGCCAGTGGCAGGACACAGCCCCGGTCCAATAAGGACACACACCAGGTCCAATAAGGACAGGCCCCTGTCCTAACCGGGACGCCTGTTTATCAAACGACTGTCAGTGTTTGAACAAAGACCCCGGTGCGGAGGACTTTCCCTTTCCGCGTGGTGTTCCTGACTTCGATACGGTATTGCCCGGAGGGCAGCGCCGGTACCCGCAACATCAGGCCGCCCGGTTCGTTCCTGCGCGGAAGTTCGCCGGGAGTTTCCACCCCGGTGGACTGGTCCATAAAAAACACCCCTTCCCCGCGTTCTTCGTAAATTTTGAGGTCTTCGCCCGCAATTTCGATAGTATCGCCGGGGGTGAGCTTTTCGTTTACCGTATCGCTTCCCCAGTCGTACACCGATTCAATAACCGGCGCCCCGGCAACGGCTTTTTCGTACTGGAGGGGCACACTTTTGGCCAGGGCAGTCAGGCTGCTGTTCAGCAGGGCGCTCACTACCAGGGTATGCCGCGACGGGTCGAACCGGTCGTTGCTGTCGGTAAATACCCCGTTGATGTCTAACCTGACGGTCAGGTACTCGTCGCGGTAGCCTTCGCCCCTGGCGATAAAACCGCCAATTTCGTTCCAGTACCCGTCGATCACGGCGTTACATTCGGTCGTTTTCAGGATGGAACCCGAACGGGTGAGGTTTTGTACCAGTTGTCCGCGTGTGTTTACCTTTACTTCCACAGGGCGGGCGTAACAGTCGTCCGTATTGTCCTGCGTAACTTTGTTGTCGTATAAAGAATATTTCATAATGGATTGGATTTAGAGCCTCCTCCAACCTCCCGTTTCTACGGGACAAACTCTCCGGGGGAGAGGGAGTCAGAGGAGTGCGGTTTATATTCATTTTTTGTTCTTCTGATTTAATTTTTCAGCTAAAACTACCCCAAAAGAATGACTGAAAAAAGGGCCTTTTTACGAACGGCAGGAACAAGTTTACGAATGGTAGAAACAAATTTACGAACGGTACTTTTTGGGAAGAAAGAAAACTGAGGTCCTTGCCGGTTCCTGATAATTGTTACCGCGCTCCAAACTTTGTTTCAGCACGTCCGCCAGGCCTCCCGTGCGAAACCCATCACCCTTCATCCCATGTAACCGGTGCATTTACATGCCCCAACATCCGGGTAGTTATTGAACTTTGATTTGTATTGCAATCTCGTCCTGTCGATTGTGCCTGATACAGTTCGTGTTCCCCGCTTCGGAACTTTGCCTCCAGCTTCCTTCAGATTCCACATCGCGATGGACACCTGTGGTCCTGGCTAATGGCGGGCAACAACCGACCCCCATAAAAGACTTGCTCCTTCAAGGCGATGAGTATGTACGGCTCACAAGTAAAAAGCCTTCCCGCTTTTGAAAAGCCTTTT
>CAYWBV010000033.1:0-20333 GCA_964455785.1 uncultured Maribellus sp. | reverse complement strand
GAGGTCAGAGAAAACTACTGGTCTTTTGAACAAAGTATATTCGGACGTTTCAACAAAACCGGCTGGCTGCACTTCGCCTACTTTTATCTCATCAAAATAACAATTAAAATTGATTACGATGAGACAAAACAACTACCAGGGAGCGTTGCAGAAACCGATAGGTTCCGGGTTTAACGCCACATCAACAGCAAACGATGTAATTCGAGGTATTAATCTTACCGGAAAAATCGCCATTGTAACCGGCGGCAATACAGGCATTGGCCTGGAAACCACCAAAACGTTGGCGGCTGCGGGAGCCACAGTGATTGTTCCGGCAAGGGATGTTGAAAAAGCAAAAAGAAATTTAGCAGGCATTGCCAATGTTGAATTAGAATCAATGGATTTAATGAATCCAGCTTCCATCGATGAGTTCGCTGAAAAATTCCTGGCAACTGGCAGGCCGCTTCATTTACTCATCAACAATGCCGGGATTATGTGGGTGCCGCTGCGCCGCGACAGCCGTGGTTTTGAATCGCAATTGGCGACGAATTACCTGGCACAGTTTCAGCTTACGGCCAGACTTTGGCCCGCCCTTAAAAAGGTTGGTGGGGCAAGAGTGATTAATGTGTCTTCGCAAGGGCATCAGTTTGCCCCCTTCAACTTTGACGACCCCAATTTTCAGAATCGGGAATATGAAACGCTGCAAGCTTACGGGCAATCGAAAACCGCCAGCAATTTATTTGCCCTTGAACTGGACAATCGCGGCAAAGCGTACCATGTACGAACATATTCGTTGCATCCGGGTTCTATTAACGGAACTGAATTGGGCAGGGAAGCATCGCTGGAATTGTTTCAGCAAATGGGATTTTATGATGAAGAGGGAAATATTAAACCGGAAGTAGCGGCTTCGTTGAAAACTATTCCGCAGGGTGCGGCAACCACGGTTTGGTGTGCTACCAGTCCAAAACTCAGCAACATGGGCGGCGTGTATTGCGAAGATGCCGACGTTGCCGAATTGTCTTCTGAAACTTCGGTGTCGGGCGGTGTAAAACGTTATTCGCTGGATGAAACCAGTGCAAAACGGTTGTGGACATTGAGCGAAGAAATGACCGGCATCGAATTCAATGTGGATTGATGGCGAAATGATTCTTTCTGTTTTTATTCAACTGATTTCGTTTATGAAGGATATTAAAAAGCAAAACAATGGAGTATCAGGCAAAATACATAACAGGCGATATTAAACTTTCTCGCTACGAGGACAAGTTTTTTAAATCGGACATTCTGTTTGACGATCACATGCTGATTTGGTTCGTTTCCGGCGAAACAAAAATTGTACAGGCCGATGCCACTTATTTCTTTAAAAAAGGCGATATTTTTTTGATTCCCAGGAATCAACTGGCAACCATTATCAATTATCCCAAAGACGGCCAACCCCACCAAACCGTGGTGATGCACCTGTCCACCGCGAGGCTGAGAGATTTTTACGCCAAACAGGATGTAACAATTAAATCGTTTGCGTCGCCGAAAATCCTTTGTTACAACAATCATCCTTTGCTCGAAAGCTGCCTGTTTTCCCTCATTCCATATTTTGAGATGAAAGACCTTCCCGAAGATATTGCCAATTTGAAAATTACTGAAGCCATCAGCATTCTTCGGGCGATTGACAAAGGAATAGATCGGGTGCTGGCAAACTTTGAAGAGCCGGGGAAAGTTGATTTGGTCAGTTATATGGAGAAGAATTTTATGTTCAACCTGCCTTTGCAGAAATTCGGTTATCTGACAGGCCGGAGCCTGACCACTTTTAAACGTGATTTTAGTAAAGCATTCAGTACAACGCCCCAGCGGTGGCTCACTCAAAAACGGTTGGAACTGGCCCACTACCAGTTTGTTGAAAAGAAAAAGAAACCAATTGATGTTTGCTATGAAGTTGGATTTGAAAACCTGTCGCATTTTTCGTACGCTTTTAAAAAGAAGTACGGATACTCGCCAACAGAGCTGGCAGGAGGATAAGAATTGATAATTCGCCAGGTTTTAAGGGAAACCAGAATGTTTGATTTCGGGTGTAAAAATCCACTACACCGCATTCATCGCCGCTACCGGGTCGAGCCGGGCAGCAGAGCGGGCAGGCATTAACCCGGCAACAAAACCGATAACACTCGAAATCAGCAACCCGGTTACAATATTCCCCACGGTCAGAACAATGGTAAACTCGGTGGCATAGGTAACAATACGTGTCCCGATAAAAATAAGTATCAGTCCGATAATTCCGCCTACCATTGAAAGTACAATGGCTTCGAAAATAAACTGCAGCAATATAAAATATCGTTTGGCCCCGATTGATTTTTGGATTCCGATGATTTTGGTGCGCTCTTTTACCGACACAAACATGATGTTGGCAATCCCGAAACCGCCAACCAGGATCGAAAATCCGCCGATAATCCAGCCGGCCATGTTAAACACGGCAAAGAACTGGTCGAACTGGTTCGAAATAAGGTTTACTTCGTTCAGCGCGAAATCGTTTTCTTCCATCGGTTTCAGCTTTCGGATAGAACGCATAATTCCTTCCAGTTCGGCAGTAAACCGTTCCTGTTCAACATCCGTTTTGGCTTTTACACAAATGGTTTGTCCCATGTCGCGGTTCCGCACGTCAATCATATAAAACGATTTTATAACCGGGATGTGGATGTATTTGTCCATGCTGGTGCCAAACATATCCTGCCCCATTTTTTCGTAAACGCCGATAACACGGAATTTATGTCCCTGAATTTTGAGGGTTTGTCCTACCGGGTTTATTCCGCTGAAAAGCTGGCTGGCTATTTCCGAACCGATTAAGGTAACGGGTGCGCCGGTGTTCATTTCCCCTTCGGTAAAATAACGGCCCCGGGTGAGTTTCAGGTTCCAAACATCGTACAACCCGTACGACGTGGCCAGGACGGTAGCGTTTTCAAGTTTATCGCTGCCCGATTGTACGGTACGGTTGAAACCAAAAAAGAAAGCGGCTCCCTCCACCGAATTGGCCCGGCGCAACAGGTCGTCCGTTTCATCCAAATCGGGGACCGGGCGGTTCAGGTATCTCCACCACGGGTATTCGGTTTCGCCTTCGGGCGGGGTCCATGGCCATTTCTGGATGTAAACCATGTTGCTTCCCATCGAATTCAGGCTGGTGCGGATGTATCTTTCCAGCGAGTCGATAACTGTAAATACCGAAATGATGGCGAAAATACCGATGGTAATTCCCAGCAGCGACAAAAATGTCCGCAGTTTGTTTGCTTTCAGAGAACCAAAAGCAAATGAAAAACTTTCATATATCAGCCTTATCAGAAGCATTTTTTTACGAGATAAAGTACGGCATAAAAATAGTTTTTGTTCTCATCGAATCTTCTCAAATGCCCAACATTCCACTTTAAATTTTGAATGTCGTACTATTAGTGTTAATTTTTCCTAATGATTACACCTGCAATTTTGAAACTGTTGTATTACGTACTATTTTCATGCACAAATTTTTGAATGCGTATGTTTTTTGACAAGATCTTTATTGATTTTTCTATCTTTGCAAACGAAATTGAAGAACGGAATAAATGGCTGATAATAAAAAAATTAAGACTGCGTTGGTTTCAGTCTTTCATAAAGAAAACCTTGATGGCATTATCAGAAGGTTAAATGAACTGGACGTTAAAATTTTAAGTACCGGCGGGACAAAAAGTTTTATTGAATCGCTGGGTGTTGAAGTAACCTCGGTAGAAAGCCTCACCGGCTACCCTTCTATTTTGGGCGGCCGGGTAAAAACACTGCACCCGAAGGTTTTTGGCGGCATTTTGTCGCGCCGCGGCAACCAGAACGACGTAAACCAGTTGGCAGAATACGAAATCCCTGAAATTGATCTGGTGATTGTCGATTTGTATCCTTTTGAAAAAACGGTTGCTTCGGGCGCCGAAGAACAGGAGATTATCGAAAAAATAGATATTGGCGGCATTTCGCTGATTCGTGCGGCCGCCAAAAATTTTAAGGATGTGGTGATTGTGCCTTCGCAAAAAGAATACATCCCGTTGCTTGATCTATTGAATGAAAAGAACGGGGAGTTTTCGCTGGAGGACAGGAAATGGTTTGCCGGAAAAGCGTTTGCCGTTTCGTCGCACTACGATGCAGCCATATTTGGCTATTTTAATACCGGTGTTGACGAAAGCATCAAACGAATAAGTCTGAACGATGGCGAAGTTTTGCGTTACGGCGAAAACCCGCACCAAAGCGCTACCTTTTTTAAATTCAAAAATACCTCCGGCGACATTAACCTGGCCAATGCAAAAGTGTTGCAGGGGAAAGCGCTTTCGTACAATAATATGCTCGATGCCGACGCCGCCTGGAAATCGGCCAGCGATGCGTTTCATGCGGTAAAAAACATGGAAAACAAAGTTGCCGTTTCGGTTATCAAACATCTTAACCCGTGCGGGCTTGCGGTTACCGGAGATATGATGAAGTCGCTAGAACTGGCCTGGGCCGGCGACCCGATTAGCGCCTATGGAAGTATTATTTGTTTTACATCGGCGGTCAATAAGGAAGTGGCTGAGTGGTTCGGGAAAAAATTTGTTGAAATTATTATTGCTCCCGGGTTTACGGAAGAAGCACTGGAGATATTCGAAAAAAAGAAAAATCTTCGGTTGCTGGTAACCCCGGTGAAAAATGAAATTACCGGTGAAAAATTATTCCGTTCCATCAGCGGTGGAATGTTGGTTCAGGACGAAGACGAAGGAATGGATACCCAGTTTGAAACCGTCACAAAAAAACCGTTTGAACCCGGCAAAATTGAGCTTGCAAAATTCGGAATTACTGCCTGTAAACATTTAAAAAGCAACTCGATTGCCATTGTTACCGAAAATGAAGACGGCTCATTTTGGCTGACGGGCGCAGGAATGGGGCAGCCGAACCGTTTAGACAGCTTACGTCAACTAACGATGCCCCGTTTTCATATGAAAGAAGGGCTGGAGATCGGAAACTCGGTGCTTGTTTCTGATGCGTTTTTCCCTTTCCGCGACAGTATTGAGGCAGCCAACGAATACGGGGTAAAATACATCATCGAACCAGGCGGGAGTATCCGCGACGAAGAGGTAATCGAAGCCTGCAATGAATTTGGAATTGCCATGGCGTTTACCGGAAGAAGGCACTTTAAACATTAACAATAATTTGGAAACTTTTTAGTTTAGATCATATATTTTAAACGAGATGGGATTATTTTCATTTTTAACACAGGAGATTGCAATTGACCTGGGGACAGCAAACACCATTATCATCCACAACGATAAAATTGTGGTTGACGAACCGTCGATCGTAGCCATCGATTTAAAAACCGAAAAGATGGTGGCCATTGGCGAAAAAGCCAGGCAAATGCAGGGGAAGACCCACGCAAACCTGAAAACAATCAGACCGTTGCGCGATGGGGTGATTGCCGATTTTAACGCGGCAGAACAGATGATAAGGGGAATGATTAAAATGATTAATCCCAAACCCAGGATGTTTTCACCGGCCTTAAAAATGGTCGTTTGTATTCCTTCGGGAAGTACTGAAGTTGAAGTACGCGCCGTTCGCGATTCGTCGGAACATGCCGGGGGAAGGGAGGTTTATATGATTTATGAACCGCTTGCAGCCGCCATCGGAATCGGTCTCGATGTGGAAGCCCCTGAAGGAAACATGGTGGTTGACATCGGCGGTGGTACCACCGAAATTGCTGTTATTTCGCTGGGCGGGATTGTGACCAACAAATCCATTCGTATTGCCGGCGACGATCTGACAGCAGATATTATGGAATATATGCGGCACCAGCACAATATAAAAATTGGAGAAAGAACTGCCGAAGAAATTAAAATCCATGTAGGTTCGGCCCTGTCGCAACTCAAAGAACCACCAGCGGATTATGTGGTTCAGGGGCCTAATCAAATGACAGCGCTTCCGATTGAAGTGCCTGTTTCGTATCAGGAAATTGCACACTGCCTCGAAAAATCGATTTCAAAAATTGAAACCGCAGTGTTGAGTGCCCTGGAACAAACCCCACCCGAATTGTACGCCGATATTGTGGTCAAAGGAATTTGGCTGGCCGGCGGCGGTGCACTTCTGAAAGGTTTGGATAAACGCCTTACCGATAAAATCGGAATTCAGTTCCATATCGCCGAAGACCCGTTGAGGGCCGTTGTCCGCGGTACTGGGATTGCACTGAAAAATGTAGATAAGTTCTCTTTCCTGATCCGATAACGATCAGGATTTTTTTTCCCAGGCGATGAGAAGTTTATTCAGGTATTTGTTAAAAAATTATGGTTTCTTTCTTTTCATTCTTCTGGAAGTCATTTCGCTTGTTTTTGTTTTTAACTACAACCGGTACCAAAAAGCAAAATACCTGAGTTCGTCGAACCGGCTTGCGGCTTCGGTTTACAATTCGTACAGCAAATCGATCAACTATTTCAGGTTGACAGGAATCAACAGGGAACTGGCCGAGGAAAATGCAAAGTTAAAAGCGCTTTTGCAAACTGTACACGGGCCGGGGATTGTTTTGGATTCGATTCTGTCGGAAACAAAAGAGGTTGGTCCGGTTTATCGTTATATATCGGCAAGGGTAATCAATAACTCTGTTAACAAACCCTTTAATTACATCACTTTAAACAAAGGCCGCAAACATGGGATTAAACCGGACCAGGGAATCATTTCTCCCGATGGTGTTGTAGGTGTAATTACCGATGTTTCGGAATCGTATTCGGTGGGACTGTCGGTGTTGAACCAACGATGGAGCGTTTCGGCACGATTGAAAGACAGCGGATTCTTTGGTTCGCTGATGTGGGACGGAAACGATTACCGGTTTGCCAGTCTCACGGAAATTCCGTTTCATGTGCCGTTGACACCCGGAGACACAGTGGTGACAAGTGGGTTTTCCACCATTTTCCCGGAAGGAGTGATGATTGGTACCATTCATTCGTTTGAGCAACCCGAAGGTGACAATTATTACAAAATCAGGGTTGAGTTATCCTCCAATTTTAAAACCTTGTCGTTTGTCGAGGTTATCGAAAATGTAAAAAAGACCGAAATTGAACAACTTGAAAATCTGACGCTGGAGAATGAGAGGGGCAATTAAATATGCGGTAATGTTTGTAAGCCTTGTTTTAATTCAGGTGTTGATATTAAACCAGGTACAGTTCAGTGGTTTTGTAAATCCATACATTTACATTTTGTTTGTTTTGTTAATGCCACTGAATTCGCCGCGATATTCTCTCCTTCTCCTGGCTTTTCTGCTGGGAATGTCGGTCGATATTTTTTCAAACAGCCTTGGAATTCATTCCGCGGCCACTGTTTTTATCGCCTACCTGCGTCCGTATGTCATCCGGACAATTTCAAGCAGGGAAGAAGACCGAAGTGAGTATCCCGGACTTTACCAAAACAAACTCCGGTGGTTTTTATATTACACCTCGGTGATGGTCTTTTTACATCACTTTGTGCTTTTTTATCTCGAGGTTTTTACGTTTACCCATTTTTTTGAAACATTCTTTAAAATAATTTTGAGCTCTTTGTTTTCAATTTTTGTTATAGTTTTAAGCCAGTATATCATTTTCAGGAACTAGTTAAACGGTGAATAATCTATCGAAACGAAGTTATGTAATTATTGCAGTGTTTGCATTTGCCGGGCTGATCTTTACCATACGATTGTTCGGGTTGCAGGTGCTTGATCCTACCTATAAACAATTTGCCACCAACAACGTTTTGCGCGAAGTAGTGCAGTACCCGGCCCGAGGACTGGTTTACGACCGGAACGGAAAACTGCTGGTGTATAATAAACCAACCTACGATTTGCTGATTACTCCCCGTGAAGTAACGTCTTTTGATACGGCTTATTTTTGCCGTTTGCTCGAAATTACCAAAGAAGACTTGAAGGTAAGAATACAAAAGGCGAGGGAATATTCGAGTTATAAACCGTCCATCCTTATCAAACAGATTCCTCCTGAAAGTTATGCCATTCTGCAGGAACAGCTTTATAAATTCAAAGGGTTTCATACACAGTACAGAACATTGAGGGAATATTCCACAACATCGGCTGCCCATGTTTTAGGTTATATTGGCGAAGTAAACGACAACGATATAAATGCCGACAGTTACTATCAGATAGGTGACTATATCGGCGCAAGCGGGCTTGAAAAATCGTATGAAAAACAACTGCGTGGCAGGAAAGGGATTAAAAAATTCCTTGTCGATGTGCATAACCGGATTCAGGGCAGTTATTTGAAGGGACAGGAAGATATTCCGGCGCAAATCGGTCATAACCTGAATTCGACGCTTGATATCGATTTGCAACGTTATGCTGAAGAACTTTTGCAAAATAAAAAGGGCAGTGTGGTTGCCATTGAACCAGCCACAGGCGAAATTCTCGCCATCGTGAGCGCACCGGCGTATGATCCGGGTCTGCTCGTCGGACGTGTCAGGGGAAACAACTATGCCAGGTTACTTGCCGATACATTAAAACCTTTGTTTGACCGTGCTTTGCTGGCCGAATATCCGCCGGGATCGACATTTAAACCTTTGAATGTATTAATCGGGATGCAGGAGCAGACCATCGACCTAAATACGCGTTTTTCATGTTCCGGTCCGGCTTCTGTCCCCATCCGTTGTACACACAATCACATTACACCCCTTGGTGTTATCGACGCCATCCGGGAATCGTGTAACCCGTTTATGTGGAATACGTTCCGATCGATCTTGAATAAATATAAAACTACAGCCGACGGATTTAATGTTTGGCGCGATTATGTTTTGAGTTTTGGAATGGGGCGGAAACTGGATTCTGACCTATCCAACGAAAATAAAGGAAATGTTCCTACTGAAGCCTACTACAACCGTATTTACGGAAACAAACGCTGGAGTGCATTGACGGTTCGTTCGCTGGCTATCGGACAGGGCGAATTGGGAATTACCCCGTTGCAACTGGCCAATTATTCTGCCATTATTGGTAACCGTGGATTTTATTATGCCCCGCATATTGTAAAAGAGATTGAAAACGAGGAAGTAAATCCGAAATTCAGGACAAAGGTTTACACAAAAATTTCTCAGGAATATTTTGAACCAGTTATCAGGGGTATGGAAACAGCGGTTGAATATGGTTCTGCCTCCATGTCGAGAATTCCGGGTGTTGTTATGTGCGGGAAAACAGGTACCGCAGAAAATCCGCATGGAGAAGATCATTCGGTTTTTATGGCTTTTGCTCCGAAAGACGACCCGAAGATTGCTATTTCGGTTTATGTGGAACATGGCGTTTGGGGAGCCAGGTACGCTGCGCCAATCGCAAGCCTGATTGTTGAGAAGTATCTAAACGATTCCATTTCAAGTGGCCGTAAATGGTTGGAAGAATCGATGATCAAAGCCAATTTGTTAAATTCAAATCAACTGATACAAAATGCCGGTACGGAATAAATTGTGGTACAATATCGATTGGATTACTGTTTTGATCTATCTGTTGCTGGTATTTTTGGGCTGGATAAATATTTATGCCTCTGTGTATAACGAAGAATATAACAGTGTTTTCGATTTCGCTCAAAGGCATGGGAAACAGTTGATCTGGATATTTGCAGCGTTTGTCATTGGCTTGATTATTCTTTTTGTCGAGACGAATTTTTACGTTTTCTTTTCCTACATCATTTACGGTGTAATTGTGTTGATGCTTGTTGTGGTTTTATTTGCCGGTTCAGAAATAAATGGATCCAAATCATGGTTCACCATCGGGAGTTTTGGATTTCAACCGTCAGAGTTCTGTAAGTTTGCTACTGCGCTGGCCCTTGCAAAGTACATGAGCTCGTATGGGTTTAAACTGCAGCGGTTTAAATCGATAATTACCATCATCGCCATTATTTTTGTTCCGGTCGGGTTTATACTATTACAAAACGATACAGGTTCGGCGTTGGTCTATTTTTCATTTGTTTTGGTTTTATACCGCGAAGGACTTTCAGGCGCAGTTTTATTTTTCGGGACACTTGCGTTGGTTCTTTTTGTGCTGGCAATGGTACTTTCGAACACGGCAATGGCAATCGTTCTGTTATCGGCCGTTTTGGTCGCTTTCCTTTTGTTTCAGGCGAAATTAAAACTGTTTCGGAATGTGTTTCTTATTCTGGCCGCACCTGTAGCGATTTTAATGGGGCTTTATGCAGTTGATCCACAAAAATTTCAAGTCGCCGATTTGTTGTTGCTGGCATCCGTCGTGGGTGGAATAGCCGTGCTGGTTTACAGCAGGCGGAAAAAACTCAGAAATTACGTTGTAATTTCGCTTGTATTTATTGGCTCTGTCTTTTTTAGCATTTCTGTCGATTTTGTATTCAACAACATATTGGAACCGTATCATCAATCCCGTATTAATGAATTACTTGGAATCGTTTCCGATCCGCTGGGAGCCGGGTACAATGTAAATCAAAGTAAAATTGCGATTGGCTCCGGCGGTTTCTGGGGAAAAGGTTTTTTGAACGGGACCCAGACCAAATTTAATTTTGTTCCCGAACAGAGTACTGATTTTATTTTCTGCACAGTAGGCGAAGAATGGGGTTTTGTGGGCTCTTTGTTTATCGTTGTTTTGTTTCTTTCCCTGTTTGTCCGCCTGGTTTTTCTGGCTGAACGGCAACGATCACGATTCTCGAGGATTTACGGATATTCGGTGGCGGTAATCCTCTTTTTCCATTTTGTGGTTAACATTGGGATGACCATCGGGTTGATGCCGGTCATCGGGATTCCCTTGCCATTTTTTAGTTACGGAGGTTCTTCGCTTTGGTCGTTTACCATCCTTCTTTTTATTTTTATCCGGTTAGACGCCAGCCGGTTAGAGCATTTGTCGGATTAATGAATGTGCTGAAACCGGGAAAAGCCGGCTTTTTCCCCAACTAAACTTTTATTTTTTTCGTATATTCGCGTGACTTAAAAGCAAATCAGAAAAAGTTTGTACTAAAAATAAATACCTTTCAGGCAGGTATTCGTAAAAATATAACTTGAAAAAATAGTTCTTTAAATTTTTTATCATGCTTTATAAATCTTATTCGCTGCACAACTTCAGGCAAATACCCCAAATGGAAAAACTTACCGAAGAGCAGAAATTCAACATTGAAGTTGTCGGCACTGTTTTACCGTTTAAAACCAACAATTATGTGGCTGACGAGTTGATCAACTGGGAGCGTTTCGAAAACGATCCTTTTTTTATTCTGAATTTTCCACAGAAAGAAATGTTGGAAGAAAAAAGCTTTAATACCATCGCAAAGCTTTTAAAGGGGAATGCCGAAAAATCGATCGTTCAGAATGAAGTCAGCAAGATACGCCTGAAACTTAATCCAAATCCCGACGGACAGGCCAAAAATGTACCTGTTTTCAATGGAAGAAAACTGACCGGCATTCAGCATAAATACAGGGAAACCATGTTGTTTTTTCCGACACAGGGACAAACCTGTCATGCCTATTGTACCTTTTGTTTCCGGTGGCCCCAATTTGCACTGAACGAATTTAAGTTTGCCATGAAAGAGGTCGAAACGATGGTTGCGTATGTGAAAGCCAATCCTAAAATTACGGATGTATTGTTAACCGGCGGCGATCCGTCGGTGATGAAAACCCGCTATTTCGCACAATATATAGGCGCCTTGTTAGATGCAGATATTCCACATTTGCAAAACATCAGAATTGGCACCAAAGCTCTCACATTCTGGCCTTACCGCTTTCTCACCGACGACGATTCGGATGAATTGCTCCGGCTTTTTGAGAAGGTTCATAAAAAAGGGATAAATATTGTTTTAATGGCTCACATTAATCATCCCGGGGCGCTGCGAACAAAAGCAGTTAAAAAGGCTGTAAAACGCCTCTTGTCGGTTGGCGTACAAATCCGGTCGCAATCGCCGTTGCTGCGAAATATAAACGATAATCCTGATGTTTGGGCCGAAAACTGGAAAGATCAGGTTGCGATGGGAATTATTCCGTATTATATGTTTGTGGCGCGCGATACCGGAGCACAGAAGTATTTTGCCGTTTCGCTGGATCGGGCCTGGAAGATTTTCAGAAAAGCATACAGCCAGGTGAGTGGACTGCACCGCACTGTTAAAGGGCCGAGCATGTCGTGCAGCCCCGGGAAAGTGCAGGTGGTTGGCGTTTCAAGGATTAAAGACGAAAAGGTTTTTGTTTTGAATTTTTTGCAGGGAAGGGATCCTGACTGGGTAGGAAAACCATTTTATGCCAAATTTGATCCGGATGCCGTTTGGATCGATGACTTGGAGCCTGCTTTTGGCGAACAGGCGTTCTTTTTTGAAGAAGAGAATTGTTACAGGATGCACGCGTAAACTTAAGAGAGAATAACCAGACCGGGTTTATTGATTTCGATTTCAAATTCAGTTTCAACAAACCGGATCATATCGTTCATAAAACCGGTGAAGTTGTCTTTTAGAAAAGAGAAGTTTGTGGTCAGAATTTCAATAGCTTTTTTCGAGTTTTCGGGTAAAGATGTATAACGGCTCATAATTTCCAGCGATCTTTGTATTCCGTCGGCGCTGGCATACGATTCCAGCCGCCGGTTCTGAATCAAAAAAGGTAAAAACCCCTGTACCCTCTTCGGAAGATAAAAAAAATGAGAAAGTAAAATCGCGTGTACATTTTTTGCAAAAGTACGCAGGGTGCAGTCGGAGTATGAGTTCCAACTTTGCGCGAGGAAGTGGTCGTAAAAGAGATCGATAACAATACCTGAATATAAATTATAGTCGCCATTCAGCAGTTTTTTTGCTTCCCTGAAATTGGGGTGCCGGTCGGTAAACGAATCGATTTGCCGATGGAGCAAAATTCCTTTCCTGATTTTTTCAGGGAATTTCTCAAAAGATTTGCCTTTTACATCGTCGCCAATAAAATTTCCTGTAATAACCTCCTCGTCATCCCCCGATAAATACAAATGCGCCAGATAATTCATCAGTAACTTTTTTTAAGGAAACGCCTGAAGTTCAAAAATGTTTTGCCCCGTTAACTGAACCATCGGGCGCAATAAATAACTCGTTTTTTTTTTAGCGTTACGAAAATAGAACTTTAAGTAGCAATGTTTATATGTTTGGTGCAAAACTTATCTCCTGAAATTTGAATCATTTTTTATATTTCTTTACTTTTGACTCCCGAAAAATTACCCGATGGGAAAAAAGATAGTAGCATTTGGAGAAGTTGTCTGGGATATTTTGCCAAACGGGAAAGTACTTGGAGGGACGCCGTCAAATTTGGTTTTTCGTTGTAATTCCTTTGGAGAAGAAGGGTTTTTACTTTCGAGGGTGGGCGACGACGTTTTGGGGCATGCTGCCCTGCGCCGTCTGAAAGAACTCGGCATATCCGACGAAAACGTGCAGATTGACGGCGAATTTCCAACTGGTACCGTAGATATTACTTTCGACGAAAAAGACGAACCGGTTTATAAGGTAACCCTCGATGTTGCATTCGACCATATCGAGTTTTCTGCAGAGGCACTGAAACTGGCCCGAACTGCCGATTGTCTTTTCTTTGGCCTGCTGCCTCAACGTTTCGGAATTTCAAAAAACACGATTCGCGAGCTGATAAAGGAATCACCCGATTCTCTGAAGTTTTTCGATTTGAAACTGTTTGAACATTTTTTTGATGTAAAAGTTGTTGAACATCTTTTATTAAGTTCAAATATTGTCAGAATAAAGGAAAAAGAAATCCTGTTTCTTGCTCAAAAACTGAATATCGGATTTGATAACCTGGTTGAATTTGGCGACCGTCTTTGCGAAAAATACAAGGTTGATCTGGTTTTGGTGACACGCGGACAAAACGGCGTTTTTGCCTACGACAAAAATAAAGGCGCTTTTATGGATTCGGGTTTCAGAATTAAAATGAAAGATAATATTGGATCAGGAATGGCATTTTCCGCCGGGTTCCTGCATTATTACCTCAACGGGAAACCGATTCAGGAAGCCCTTAATTTTGGAAATGCGGCGGGAGCCTTAAATGCAACCAAACGAGGTGCTACCACCTTTTTTAATAAAACCGACGTGGTTCGTTTTATGCAGGATTTTTCCAAAAAGAGGTAGTTCTATAACAGTTTTTTCTGAATTAAACAATATTCTTAAACATTGGGAGAAAAGTAACAAAACCCGATGTTTCTTTGTTTAACCGGGAAAAGATTGTCATGAAAACAACGACAAGAGAAATCACAAAAGAGCTGCTCGACAAATTATGGAAGCAGTACCTCGCCCGGGTTCCGTATGCTCAAAAATATGTTGAGTTGGTAAAAGCGAAAGGCGGGCAGGTTGTAAACGACCACATCGCTTTGCGCACTTTTAATACCCACACCGGCGAGCAACCGGAAGGGATTAAGGGCATTGGGCATATTATCGGAATTCTGGAGTATAAACCCGTTGAAAAATATGTATTCCCGAAAAAACAGTTAAATGCGGTTTATTTTGAACATCCCGATGAAATGTTTCCCAAAATTTTCGTCAGCCAGCTTGAAGTTGACCATTTACCCGGCTGGGCGCAGCAAATCATTCATAACACGGTAAAGGAAACTCCGTATTTACTTTCCGATACAGGAATTGGCTTGCTTCAACTACTCAAAGAAAATGGCACTCTTCCCCGCGAAGCTGCTGAATTGCTTATTGATGATTTGGCTGGCTATTTCCGGCGCCCCTGGGAAGTTCCTTTTAAGGAGGATGTGTTGAAGATCAACGATGTATCGCAATATGCCGCTTGGGTTTTATTGCATGGTAACTCGGTAAATCATTTTACGGCATTTATCAATTATCAGGATGTAAAGGAGTGGCCCGATTTGGAAACTACTTGCAAAGCGCTTAAAAACGCCGGTGTCCCGATGAAAGAAACCATTGAAGGGGAAAAAGGCAGCAAATTACAGCAATCGGCAACCCTGGCGGTAAATGAAGACGTGGAAGTGAGAGGTAATGAAGGAATCGAGAGGCTGAGCTGGACTTATGCTTATTATGAGTTGGCTCAGCGCGGTTTTGTCGAAGAAAATGGTAAAAAGAAACTATTCTCCGGATTTTTGGGCGAGCAGGCACACCATCTTTTTGAAATGACCAAACTCCGGGATATTTAATACATGTCGGGGACAAAAGTCATCTCTTCCAACGGAGGCCGTACGTAACCTTTGCTGTCTTTCCGCGGAGGCAGCTCAAAGGGTTCAGGTGTCAAATCTTTGTACGGTATCATCGATAACAGGTGATGGATACAGTTTAAACGGGCCCTTTTTTTATCATCGGCGTCCACCATATACCACGGGCTGATTTTTGTATCGGTATAAGCAAACATTTCATCCTTGGCTTTTGAATATTCCACGTATAGTTCCCGTGATTTTATATCCATCGGACTGAGTTTCCACCGTTTTGTCGGATCTTTGATACGCGATTTGAACCTTTTTTCCTGTTCTTCTTCGCTGACTGAAAACCAGTATTTGATCAGGATAATTCCCGACCGGATGAGCATTCTTTCGAAATTAGGGCACGAACGAAGAAATTCCCAGTACTCGTCGTTGTTGCAGAACCCCATAACATATTCTACTCCGGCGCGGTTGTACCAACTCCGGTCGAACAATACCACTTCGCCGGCAGCAGGTAAATGGGCAACATAACGCTGGAAATACCACTGTGTTTTTTCTTTTTCGGTTGGCGTTCCCAGGGCAACAACGCGGCAAATGCGCGGGTTTAAAGTTTGGATTATACTTTTAATCGTACCTCCTTTTCCGGCGGCGTCGCGGCCTTCAAAAATAACAACCACCCGCAAACCGGTGTGCTTGACCCATTCCTGAAGTTTAACCAATTCTATCTGGAGACGGTTCAGTTCTTTTTCGTAAAACTTGTCGGAAAGTTTTTCCTGCCCATTGGTTTTTGTTTCAGAATCATCCATAAGACATTGATGTTTAATTAAATTTAGGAAATTTACAAGGCCTCCTAAAATTAGTAAAAATCACTTTCAAAAAAAATTAAACCAAAATATAAACACCAAACAACGAATCGTCAACTGCATCGGTTAACGAAAGAAACCCCGAAACCAGTTTGTTTTCCGAAAAGTGAGCCGGAAATTTTTCTTCCATTTCCTTTTTGAACTGATAAAAGGAAACTCCGGGTTGGTAATAAGTTCTGAACATCGCTTTTTTTTCGGGATGGACCAGCGTTTCGAGGCGGAGCGACAGAAGTCCCATATTTTGCCTGACATTGATTTCGAGGCAGGGATTAATTTTAAGATTATGATTTTTATCCCGGTAAATTAACGTATCGACACCGAAATTTCCTTCGTATTTTTTTGCGAGGTCGCTTTTTTCAAGGGTTTCGATAAGCGGTTGGATGATCAATGCGGGCGCGGCTTTGGCGAAGGCGACGATTTCGTGGTCGAGATTCTCCGGCAGTCCGTTCAGATGATTTCCCAGGTACTGGCCTTTTTTATCGGCCACAAAATTACTGATGCCGAGAAAAAAAACTTTTCCCCCGGTAAGCTCGAACTGGAATGCCAGATCGAGGGCCTTGCCGAGCAACGGTTCAACCATTACAAAACCCTGGTCGTTTATTATTCCCATCACCTTTTCCCAGACTTTCGGATGAACGGGCGTTTTGGTGATGGGTTGCAACCCGCGTCCCGAGCTGCTCCAGGGCGCTTTTACCATGACTTGGCCGTGTATGTTTATCAGCTTCTCTATTTCGTTTTGCGTACTGCAAATTGCCGGGAATAAAGGTTCGGATAAAAAGACATCGGAAGCTCTTTTTGTTGTGAGTTGCTGCAGGATTTCCAGCGCAAATTTTTTGGAATACAGTTCCCTGTACTCCGCTTTCCATGTTGAAACAGGCGAATTTAAAAATTCTTTGGAACACGATGGTTTTAAAGGGGCAAGCAGTTGATGCGCGGAGGGACTCCAGCCCCAGGGTTTTAGCTTTCCTTTGGGGAATTCTAAAAACGCACGGCTTTTTACCGCATCCCTGGTCAGAATAAATTCAGGCAGTTCCAGTCCGAGTTGATAAAAAGTTTCCAAAAAGGATTCTGATGGTATATTTTCAACTAAAATATAATCTCCTTTTTTTGCCAGAAACATGGGCAATGTTGACAGGTCGGCCTCCATTTTTTGCAGCAGCCGGTTGGGTTGCCACGATGTTTTTCCGTTGGCAACGGCATATTCGCACGTGGGATTGTACAGGAAAATATCGGGCAACAAACGTGGCATTCCTTAAACACTTTTCTTTTTCCTGAAAACACCGGCCTGCGCCAGCGCCATAACCAGGATTCCGGTTACAGTAATTATTCCGCCGATTAGCTGGTGCGGTAAAGGTAAAGTTCCGAAAACGAGGAAGGCAACCAGTAAAACAAAAATTCCTTTCAGGCTTTGAACGATGGACGAACGCGAAGCTTCGATATATTTATAGGAGTAGTAAACTGTTAAAATGGCTACAAATTCGAGAATGGCGCCCACGACTGTATTTTTTACTGCTCCGGGCGAACAAACAACCGGTTCATCCAAAACAAAAAACATGATCGCGGAAAATACCAGCAGCCAAACCGAGCGGTTCAGGTTAAGAAGTTCGGGGCTTATTTTTTTTACGTGGGCTTTGACAACCAGTGTGGCTGTCGAAGCAAAAATGGCGTTTAAAAATACAACTCCGGTGCCGGGGATAAAAAAGGTTTCGAGCGAAGTGCCGCCGCTGTAGCTGATAACAAAGGCACCGGCCAGCGCCAGGAAACCGCCGAAAATTTCAACCGGGCCAAACCGTTCACCCAGAATAAAAATCCCGCCCAGCATCACCATCACCGGGAACATATTTCCGAGGAAAGAAGTCACCGAAGGATCGGGGATGATGTGGATGGACAGGAAAAACAACGTCGTGGTTGCTATTTCAAGAAAGCCCAGCAGTAAAAGGATCATCATTTGTTTGCGTTCCAGCCGGATGATCTGCCCCAGTTTTTTGTTCGCGTACGCAAACAGCAGGCATAAAGCCGCAACCACCGCATACCACAAACTTCCGAACTGCGCCAGCGGGATTTCGTTCAGCGCTGCTTTACTGAAAATATATACATTCGAAAACGAAAGGGTGGCCAGCAGAGCAAAAAAGTAACCTTTGAAAGTATCGGATTTCATAAAGTATCCTTAGAAATTATGGCGCGAAGGTAATAAAAAAGTGATTCACCTCGGGCGGCGACAGTTAAGCCGGAGAACACCACCAACAGGGTTTCCTTAATCAATGTTTAACGTTTTCCTTTCAGCAATTGGCAATCGTGATAAACCATTATCTTTGTCCATAAAAGTGATAAATTAAAAAAACAAAAAATTATGCTTCCGAAAATAAATCCGATGGACACCTCCGCCTGGAACAAACTCGAAGAGTATTATTTCTCTTTTGAAGGCACCCACATGAAAGAAATTTTTGCCAACGATCCTGATCGTTTTCAGAAATATTCGCTGAAGTTCGAAGATATTCTTGTCGATTTTTCGAAAAATATTTTTGATGACGAGGTTCGCGCAATGCTGGTGGAACTGGCTTCGGAGTGCGGGTTAAAAAGCGCCATCGAAAGTATGTTTACCGGGGAAAAGATAAATGCGACGGAAAATCGTGCGGTGCTGCATGTGGCTTTGCGCAACCGCAGCAACAACCCGATTTTGGTTGACGGAAAAGATGTGATGCCCGAAGTAAACGCTGTGTTGGGCCAGATGAAGGCGTTTTCGGAAAAAGTAATTTCGGGCGAATGGAAAGGGTACACCGGGAAAGCGATAACCGACATTGTAAACATCGGCATTGGCGGCTCCGACCTTGGCCCGCTGATGGTGACCGAGGCGCTGAAACCGTACAAAAACCACCTCAACCTCCATTTTGTGTCGAATGTTGACGGCACCCACATTGCCGAAACGCTGAAACGGGTGAACCCCGAAACCACACTTTTTATTGTGGCGTCGAAAACGTTTACCACGCAGGAAACCATGACCAACGCCAACACCGCCCGCGACTGGTTTCTGAAAACGGCCAGCGATGAGGCTCTCGTAAAATATCATTTTGTGGCGGTTTCTACCAACGAAAAAGCCGTTTCCGCGTTCGGAATCGATACCAAAAATATGTTCCGTTTCTGGGATTGGGTAGGCGGCCGTTATTCGTTGTGGTCGGCCATAGGGCTTTCGATTGTTTTAGGAATCGGTTTTGAAAATTATATACAACTGCTCGAAGGCGCGCACGCCATGGACAACCATTTCCGCACTACCGGATTCAACAAAAATATCCCGGTGATTTTGGCGCTGATTGGAATCTGGTACAACAACTTTTTTGGTTCCGAAAGCGAAGCTATTTTGCCGTACGACCAGTATATGCACCGTTTTGCCGCCTATTTCCAGCAGGGAAACATGGAAAGTAACGGAAAATATGTAGACCGTAACGGCGAGCAGGTGGATTACCAGACCGGGCCCATTATCTGGGGCGAGCCCGGAACCAACGGGCAGCACGCCTTTTACCAGTTGATTCACCAGGGAACAAAACTGATCCCGTGCGATTTTATCGCTGCCGCCATCAATCACAACCAGATAGGCGACCATCACCGGAAGCTGCTGGCCAACTTTTTCGCGCAAACCGAAGCGATGATGGTGGGCAAAACCGAAGAGCAGGTGAAAGCCGAACTCAAAGCTTCCGGAAAATCTGAAACCGAAATAAAAGCTTTGCTGCCATTTAAGGTTTTTATGGGAAACATCCCGACGAATTCCATCCTGGTGAAAAAATTAACGCCGCACACGCTCGGTTCGCTGATTGCCATGTACGAACACAAAATTTTTGTGCAGGGAATCATCTGGAACATCTACAGTTTCGACCAGTGGGGCGTGGAACTGGGCAAACAATTAGCCAATGCAATTCTGCCCGAACTGGCCAGCAACGACCCAATTATTGGGCACGACGCTTCTACCAACGGGCTGATTAACGCGTATAAACAAATGCGATAGGGTGCGGCGATTTTAGTTGCCGGGGTTATCAATAAACGATTAAAAATAACACCATCCAAAGAGGCTGTATCCAAAAGGGGCAGCCTCTTTTTGATATACTCAACGGTAATGCCGCTCCCGGAAGTGATCGCAGACTGCCCGAGAGTGATCGCAGAGTCGCCGAACATAATCGCAGCAGCGCCGAACGTGATCGCAGATTTCCCGGAAGTGATCGCAGAGTCGCCGAACATGATCGCAGCTCCGCCGAACATGATCGCAGAGTCGCCGAACCTGATCGCAGAGCTCCCGAGAGTGATCGCAGAGTCGCCGAACGTGATCGCAGACTTCCCGAATGTGATCGCGAACCGGTTTTGAATGATGCCTATGTCAACTCAGTTTCAGTGTCAGTTTTTCCACTTCCTTTTTGGGTGAGGCG
>CAYWBV010000032.1:17513-20644 GCA_964455785.1 uncultured Maribellus sp. | reverse complement strand
GTTACTTTGGTAAAAGTATAACGTTACTTTGGTGAAAGTATAACGTTACTTTGGTGAAAGTATAGCGTTACTTTGGCAAAAGTATAGCGTTACTTTTATTCGACCCCCCGCGGGGCAGATATTTTTGCTTCTGCAAAACAAGATACAGGTCAAAAAAAAAGGCTGTCCCGGTTTTTTGGACAGCCTCCTGTATTTACAGACTCTGCAACAACTGAGTTAATTCATTCGAGTGCAGTTGGGCATACGATTGTATGCAGGCAATAACCGGTACAAAACCCAATATACCGATAAGAAGACCTCTCCCAAGCGACTCAAATTTATGTTCATTTAAAAATCCAAATAATATCCACACTACATTAATGGTAATAACAATGTGGGTTATTTGTGCAAACAGGTTTGCTTCATTCCAGGGCATAACAAATAATCCCATTGTTCCATAATAATACAGAGGCAACAAAGGAATTGCCAAAAGATAGTCTTTCTTTGTTATTCGAAATAAAACGAAACAAACCAAATACACGATGATAGCCACAGAACAGGCATTAAACGCCAGCCATTTTACAATGTTCAGTTTTAATATCCCCAGGAAAAAACAGCCGCTGTTTACTAACGCAAGTAACATTAAACCAGATAGTATAAAGCCTGTAATTTGTTTTTTATTTTTTGAATCCATCATAAATCGTTTTAATAATTACACATACAAATTTGTCGTTATCTTATATAAGACAATGGTTAAAATGAAAAATTAAGTGAATAAGAAACCTGTTCGGAAAGAATTTCCCGACGCAGAAAATATTAACCCGCGGTTTCCTGAGGTTAATTATGCTGTAATTACCAATTTTAGGATAGCTTTCAAAATGTTATCATTTTCGGACTGGGCACAAAGGTATAAATTCACACCCATATAAACTCAGTTTCAGACTCACTATTTTTTGTTTAAGGAAGCCATTCCAAAACATTATTCAACGGATTTTCTTTTTGCCATTGAAGAAATTCAGCGTAATTCTTTATGTTCTGTTCTAATACGGCATGATATATTTGAATTCCCTGAACATCGCTTTCCTGGCCCAGTTCATATTTAATCCGCAGAATCGTTTCCTTGGTTTCCGGGGTAAGTTTTTCGATAATTTTGTCGGTTACCTTTTCTACAAACCCATCATAAAACGAGCCTTTCCGGATATGGATGATGTCGAGTTTCCAGATACTTTTGTCGTTGCTTTTGTACAAGATGTGCCATTCAATACAATCTTCTTTTGTATCCAGAAGATTTTTATACTGAATATCCTGAACAGCCTTGTTTTCTGCCAGCTTTTTCATAAAAGAAAAGCTTTTTTCCACCACTGGCTCATCGGTATAAATATGCAAATCAATATCCCGGTGGTTCATCATCAGGTCGGTTTTTAATGAGCCGACAATATTGAGCGAACCTCCAATATCCCGGCAACCATTTTCAATATCGAGGTCGTTCAGCACTTTTAACGCAGACTGCCTCATTTGCCGCGACAATTCAAATAATTCAACATTTTTCATAGCAGTTGCAAAGATAGAGAAATGACGATAAATGGCTATTTGTTGCCAAATCGATATTCTGAATACGGAATCAGAACTCGCCGGGATTTCCCCAATAGTCAGTTATTGCCTGTATTTCGGGCGTAACAATAGCGCTGATTTCTTTCTTATCCTTTGATGTTTTTGATTGTTTTTTCGAATAAAAACAGAAATCGAAATGCTCTTTTTACCCAATACAAATGTTTTTTCACAACCACAATATTGCTCAAACGCAGATTATTTTTATTTTCACTACACGATTTACTCGAATTTTGAGGTTATTATTATACGCCTCAATTGTTTATAAAAACGATGCAGAATAAAAACAAAATATACGGTCTCGACCTTATGTTTAACGGTACACCCGCGCACTTTGTCATTAAAACCATGGAAGAAATCGACAATGCGCTGGGGGGAATCGCAGATCATCCGCACAAACACAATTACTATACGGTAATATGGCCGGTTACTGCCACAGGGAAACATATTATCGATTTTAATGAGTATCCCATTTTTCCCAACCATATCTTTTTCGTGAGCCCGGGGCAGGTACACCAGGTTATCACCAATCCAAAGCCAACAGGTTATGTAATCCTTTTTACTCCGGAGTTCCTCGAAAGAAACAGCATTCGCAAGGACTTTATTTCCGACCTGAGATTATTCAAAAACAGCGATGAAACACCCCCGCTGCCCATAACCGATCAAATGGCCGTTACTTTAAAAACATTTGCCGACCAGATGCTATCGGCTTTCTATTCCAGAAACGATTTGTACCTCGAAATAGCAGGCGCTTACCTAAAACTTTTTCTGATTGAATGTAACGGGCACTGCACGCTGCTTCCGGACGAGAACACCCAGTCGTACGAAGTTGGGAAAACATTAGTCAAAAACTTTAAAACACTTGTTGAAACTCATTTTTCTGAATGGCACCAGGTAAAAGATTACGCAGAAGCGCTTTATGTAACCCCAAATTACCTGAACGAAGCCATTAAATCTGCGATGAATATATCGGCAAAGGACGTTATCCAGCACACAATTATTCTTGAAGCCAAACGCCAGGCTGTTTTTACGGAAAAAAGCAACAAGGAGATCGGGTTTAGTCTTGGTTTCGAAGACCCTTCCCATTTCAGCAAGTTTTTCAAAAACAACACAGGGCAATCGCTGCAGGAATTCAGGGAAAGTATAACCCTATAAAAACTGACGATGTAACTTGAATGATCCCAATCCGTCGGGCATTTACAGTGATTTTTACCATCGAACCCGTAATTTTTCCATTTTTCGGGCTTTCCCCCCAGCCTATCTTTGTATCATCAAAAAACAAATAAAAAATGAAAACAATGGAAAATTCAACAAAAACAAAATGGGCATTAGATCCAACACACAGCGAAATCTCGTTCAAAGTAAAACACCTGATGATTACGAATGTAAAAGGGGTTTTTAAAGAGTTAGAAGCCACAGTTTATACTCAGGGAAACGATTTTGACACCTCTGATATCGAGTTCAGCCTGAATACAGCTTCTGTCGATACCGGAGTTGCCGACCGGGATGCACACCTGAGGAGTGCCGACTTTTTTGATGCTGAG
>CAYWBV010000032.1:14650-17413 GCA_964455785.1 uncultured Maribellus sp. | reverse complement strand
TGCTATCATAAAACATGGCGACATTCAGGTAATGAGCGCAGGAACAGGTGTTTTCCACAGCGAGTTTAATAAAAACAAGGACCGCCCGGTTAAATTCCTGCAAATTTGGGTGTTCCCTAACAAAAAGAACGTGACGCCAAGATACGACCAGATAACATTAAACGTCTCCGATCGCCACAACAAACTGCAACAAATCCTTTCACCCAACAAAAATGATGAAGGAGTGTGGATTCACCAGAATGCCTGGTTTCATCTTGGAAAATTCGACAAGGGAGTTGCAACAGAATACCAGTTAAAAGCAAAAGGCAACGGTGTTTATGCTTTTATTTTGGAAGGAGATGTAACTATGAATGACCAACAGCTTTCAACCCGCGATGGATTCGGAATCTGGGAGGTTGATTCAATAAAGGTTAAAGCAGATACCGACGCCGAATTTTTACTGATGGAGGTACCAATGACCTTATAAGTGGGGTCAATCTCAAAAAAACAGTACGGTGTAAAACCGGTCGTAAATTCCCTTTGGTATGTTATTCAGCAAATGACTTGATAATCCGGGCAAAATCCCAAACAATGAAAACTCGTTTTCGTAAATTGATTATCAATCAAAGATGAACTAACTATGCCAAAACTAAAAAAGCTCGATGCACTCGATTATCACGAAAAGGGACGTCCGGGAAAAATCGAAGTGGTACCCACAAAACCGCACAACACCCAATACGATCTGTCGCTGGCCTACACGCCGGGAGTTGCTCAACCCTGTCTGGAAATCCACAAACGGCCCGACGATGTTTACAAATACACCGCCAAAGGAAACCTGGTGGCTGTGGTTTCAAACGGTACAGCAGTGTTAGGCCTGGGCGATATTGGCCCGATGGCCGGAAAACCAGTGATGGAAGGAAAGGGGCTGCTGTTTAAAATTTTCGCCGATGTGGACGTGTTCGACATTGAAGTGAATGAAAAAGATCCAAAAAAGTTAATTGAAGTGGTAAAAGCCATTGCGCCGACTTTTGGAGGAATTAACCTGGAGGATATTAAAGCGCCGGAATGTTTCGAAATTGAAGAAACCCTGAAACGGGAACTCGATATTCCGGTATTTCACGACGACCAACATGGAACGGCCATTATTTCGGCAGCCGGACTGATGAACGCCCTGGAAATGTGCAATAAATCGTTGGAAGACATTAAAGTGGTGATTTGCGGGGCAGGCGCGGCAGCCGTTTCGTGTTGCAGGTTATATTTAACATTGGGGGTAAACCCTCAAAATGTGGTAATGCTCGATAGCAAAGGGGTACTGAACAAAAATCGGACAGATTTAAATCCCGTAAAACAGCAGTTTATAACCCGCCGCGAAATCAATACCCTTGAAGAAGCCATGGTTGGCGCCGATGTTTTTCTGGGGCTTTCAACAGGAAATTTGGTGACGAAAAAAATGGTTCGTTCGATGGCCAAAGATCCGGTTGTTTTTGCCATGGCCAATCCAATCCCGGAGATTTCGTATGAAGATGCCACGGCAGCCCGCGATGATATTATTATGGCTACCGGACGGAGCGACTATCCCAACCAAATCAACAACGTCCTCGGTTTTCCCTTTATTTTCAGGGGGGCGCTCGACGTGCGTGCAACCACAATCAACGAAGAGATGAAAATTGCGGCGGCAAAAGCGCTGGCAAAACTGGCCAAAGAATATGTTCCTGAGATTGTTGCAAAAGCCTACAACAAAGAGAATATCGTTTTCGGGAGAGAATATATCATCCCCAAACCCCTTGACCACCGCCTGATTACCACCGTTTCGATCGCAGTTGCAAAAGCGGCTATGGAAACGGGTGTTGCGCGGAAACCCATCAAAAACTGGGCTGTCTATCAACAGGAACTAACCAACCGGCTCGGGTTGGACAACAAGCTGATAATGGCCATTCGGAACAAAGCAAAACAAGACCCTAAACGGGTGGTGTTTGCCGAAGCCAATAATTTTAAAGTGCTAAAAGCGGCTCAGTTTGTCCTCCGCGAGGGGATTGCACTCCCCATTTTACTTGGCAGCAGGGAGGCCATTACACAACAAATCAGGGAAAACCAGCTCCAACTCAAAAATGTTCCCATCATCGATCTTAGTTCTGTTTCGGAAGAAAAAAAGCAACTTTTTGCCTCTATTCTGTATGAAAAAAGGAAAAGAAAAGGAATGACCTATGACGAGGCACTTGAAAAAGTTTGCCAACGAGATTATTTTGGGGCGTTGATGGTAGAAACCGGCGAAGCCGATGCATTCATCTCAGGTTTTTCCCGGAAATATGCCGACATTATCCGGCCGGCGCTTCAAGTTGTCGGGGTAAAAGAAAAATTCAACCACATTGCCGGTATGTATATTCTGATCACCAAAAAAGGGGCAATTTTTCTGGCCGACACCACGGTGAACATGAACCCTTCGCCGCAAACGCTGGTGGATACTACGCTTTTAACCGCTTCGGAAGTTAAACGATTTAATATCGAACCACGAATTGCCCTGCTCTCCTATTCCAATTTTGGCGCTTTTAAAGGCGAAGGCAGTCCTGTAAAAGTAAAGGAAGCCGTTCAAATACTTCACGAAAAATATCCCGGTTTGATAGTTGACGGCGAAATGCAGGCCAACTATGCGCTCAACGGAAAACTCAGGCAAAAAAGGTATCCGTTTAACAAGCTGGGCGACGCCGACGCCAACGTTTTGATATTTCCGAACCTGAGTTCGGGGAACATCACTTATAAAGTGTTACAGGCGATGGTCACGGATGA